>CAXMPL010000143.1:0-16019 GCA_964195125.1 uncultured Kiloniellales bacterium
GAGAATCTCGACGTGCTCGCCGACTTCGGAGGTTGAGGTACCCCCTACCTAGTTGGAGGATGCTCCGCCTCATGTTCGGCAGGAGATGATGCGCTGATGGATATCGACGGTTTCACGGTGGAGGCACTGACTTCGGCGGGCTTCGATGACCTGGGTGCCGTTCTCGGCAAGGGCGGCATCGGTGGCTGCTGGTGCATGTACTGGACGACGCGTACGACCGCCGAGTGGCGGGAGAACTGCAGAGGCGGTAGCACCGCTCCGAACAAGTCGGGCATGCTCGATCTGGTGGCGGCCGGCCCTCCGCCGGGCCTGCTCGCCTACGACGATGGCGAGCCGGTTGCCTGGTGCCGGGTGGTTGCGCGATCCACCCTGCCCGGACTGGAGCGATCGACCCACTTCAGGACCGACCTCGACATCGAGGGAGTGTGGTCGTTGCCGTGCTTTGTCGTCCGCAAGGAGCACCGCAGGCGCGGTCTCACCGAAACCCTCATCAAGGCGGCAATGTTGTTTGCCGCCGATCATGGTGCGACCGCGCTCGAGGGTTACCCATGGGAAACGAACCGCCATGAGGCGCCCATGTCGATCTATACCGGGGTGGCCTCGACCTTTGACCGACTCGGGTTCAAAGAGGTGCAGCGGAAGGCGCCGCACAAGCCGATGATGCGGCTCGAACTCGAGGCCTGACCACGAACCCATCCGCCGGCTCGCCAGCCGATCCCCTGGGCCCGGAACCCAAGCCGGCAACCGGTACGCTCTGAGAATGGCACCAACGGCTACGGCCGACGCGGTTATTTGTGGTGCAGGCATCGCAGGTGTCAGCACCGCCTACTTCCTGGCGGTCCATGAGGGGATGAGCGACGTGGTTCTCTGCGACCCGCGCCCTCCTCTGACCCTAACCAGCGACAAGTCCACGGAGTGCTACCGGAATTGGTGGCCGGAACCCTCGATGGTGTCGTTCATGGATCGGTCGATCGATCTTCTCGAAAACCTGTCGGATGCGAGCGGCAACGCCTTCAATCTGGGCCGGCGCGGCTACCTCTATGTCACCGGCGGGGGTTCGGATCGGCTGGTAGCGGCAGCCGCTCAGATCTCGGAGGCCGGAGCCGGGTCGGTTCGCATCCACGCAGGATTGAGCGATGACCCGTCGTACCTAGCGGCAGAGCCTGAAGGATGGGCGACCCACGTCAACGGTGCCGATGTGTTCGCAGCTTCGGAACCGCTGACCGAGCATTTCCCGTACCTCACCGGCGCGGCCCGCGGTGCGACCCATGTCCGCAGGGCCGGCTGGTTCAGCGCCCAGCAGCTCGGAGCCTGGATGCTGGATCGGGCCAGAGAGCGGGGACTCGCTCTGCGCCGGAGCCGGATCGTTGCAGTGGATGCGGACAAGGATCGAGTCACCGGTGTGCGCCTTGACAACGGGACCCGTATCGGCACGGGGGTCTTTATCAACGCCGCCGGGCCCATGGCCCAAGGCGTCGCCGCAATGACCGGTGTCGACCTGCCGCTGCACAACGAAGTGCACCTGAAGGTGGCCTTTAGAGACTCCGTTGGGGCGATCCCACGGGATGCCCCGATGCTCATCTGGACCGACCCGCAGCGGCTCGACCTCACCGATGAGGAGCGCAGGTTATGCGTCGAGGAGGGGCGCAGCGATCTGCTGGGAGAGATGCCGGCGGGATGCCACTGCCGGCCTGAGGGCGGAGTCGACTCGCAATGGGTACTTGGGCTCTGGGAGTACCACCGGGACGTGAGGCAACCGGTATGGCCGCCGCCGACCGATGCGTTGTACGCCGACACCGTGCTACGCGGCCTGGCAACAATGGTCCCCGCGGTCGCCGCCTACCTCGAGGACCCACCGCAGTCCGTCGTCGACGGCGGCTACTACACCAAGACCACAGACAATCTGCCGATGATCGGACCGGCTGGGCCAACCGGCTCGTATGTGTGTGGAGCCCTCTCTGGCTACGGGGTAATGGCGGCGTCGGCGGCGGGGGAGCTTGCCGCGGGGCACGCAACCGGAGCCACCCTCCCCGAGTACGCGACCGCGTTTCATCCCGGCCGGTACGACGACCCGGCGTACCGCGAACAGGCTGCGGGGGCAATCGACACCGGTCAGATCTGACCGGAGCGCACCCAGCCCCCCACTCGATGGCGGTGCAGAGCCGGTTGGCGTCGGAACGGCACCGTATCGTGTCCAAGCTGAGCAACAGCCGACGGGCCGAGCCTGCGGCGGCACGTTGCGAGCAGCTCGGAGGGGACCCGCCGCCTATTCGTGACCGGCCAGCACAGCAAGCCGACAAACTGTGGTGAAAGCGGGCGACTTGCGATTGTCACGAATCCCCTGGAGACTCCGACCCATGGATCGCTTCAACCAGCGCCGCCAGGAGTTCATGGACCGCATCGGGCAGGACATCGCCGTCGTGCCCGGCGCAAGCGAGACCGCCAGAAACGACGATGTTCAGCACCCGTTTCGGCAGTCGTCCGACTTCTTCTTCCTGACCGGCTTTCCTGAGCCAGACGCAGTGGCGCTGTTCGACCCGACCCACACGGCTCCGTACGTACTGTTCGTGCGGCCCAGGGATCGGGAAATGGAGGCATGGAACGGACTGCGGGCAGGCGTCGACGGAGCCATCTCCGACTACGGCGCCGACGCCGCCTATCCCATTGACGAACTGGCCAAGGTGCTGCGCGACCGATTCCGGGGACGGGAGGCCCTCTGGTACAACCTCGGCGGATCCATCGATGACATAGTGCTCACCGCGGCCCGCCAGGCCCGCGGCTACCACCTCCGCACCGGTGACACGGTCCCCACCGCCATCCGCAACGCCGCCGCCGTCCTCGGCGAGATGCGGCTGATCAAAAGCAGGGACGAGATCGCCGCCCTCCGCGAGGCGTGCCAGGTCTCGGCCGAAGGCCATGCCGAAGCAATCCGCTTCGCCGGGCCGGGTCTGTCCGAACACGACGTGCAGACTGCCATGGAGTTCACCTTCCGGTCGCTTGGGGCGGTTCGCGAGGCTTACCCCTCGATCGTGGCCTCGGGCAATAACACCTGCATCCTCCACTACATGGAAAACGATCGTGAGATGGAGAACGGGGACCTGCTCCTCGTCGACGCTGCCGCCGAGATCGGGCACCTCTCTGCCGACATCACCCGTACCTTCCCGGTCAACGGCACCTTCACACCCCCGCAGCGGGCCATCTACGAACTCGTGCTCACCACCCAGGAAGCGGTGATCGACGCCTGCAAGCCGGGGCTTCCGTATTCCGAAATGCATACCATCGCGGTCGGGATCCTCACCGAAGGGATGGTGGATCTCGAGTTGCTGCCAGGACCCGTCGACGACGCCATCGCCTTCGGGTGGTATCGCGAGTTCTATTTCCACGGCACCGGCCACTGGCTCGGAATGGACGTGCACGATGCCGGGACGTACCGGGTCGATGGCAAGGGCCGTCCGCTGGAGCCTGGGATGGCGTTTACAGTTGAGCCCGGCATCTACGTCGCAAGAGACAAAGCCACGATTGAGCTGCACAACGAGCCGTTCGACGCCGACGAAGAGCGAGATCTCGCTTATCTCGAGGGTGCAGCCGAAGCCAAGAGCATCATCGCCGAGCGCAAGGAGGCGGCAGCCGCCGTACAGCACAAGGTGCCGGAGCAGTTCCTTGGAATCGGTGTTCGCATCGAAGACGACTTGCTCGTCACCGACAACGGTGTCGAGAACCTGACACGAGGCGTGCCCGTCGATCCCGACGAGATAGAGGCGCTAGCCGGCCAGCGAGCGACGGTTCCGCACCCCGCCTGAGCTCGGTGGCGGGACCTCAGCGGGTAGTGGCTCTCCGCGAAGACCGGCGATCACGTTCTGGGCCGCTAACTCGGCCATCGCGGCCCTGGTCCGCTCCGTCGAGGAGCCGAGATGCGGGATCACGAAGCAATTCTCGAGATGAAGCAGCGTGTGATCGGGTGGAGGAGGTTCCGGATCGATGACATCGATGCCGGCTGCGGCGATCTCGCCGGTACGCAGGGCGACGATCAGCGCTTCGCTGTCGACGATCGGCCCGCGTGCGATGTTGACGAGGGTTGCCGTGTGCTTCATCGCCCGCAGTGCCGCAGCGTCGATCATCCCCCTCGTCTCCTCGGTCAACGGCACCGCAACGATGACATGATCTGATTCGCGAAGCAGCTCGGGAAGGGTGACATAGTGAGCCCCAAGATCCGCTTCAGCCAGTGCCTGACGGTGGCGAGCGGCGTAGAGCACGCTCATGCGGAATCCAGTCGCCCTCCGCGCCACTGCCCTGCCGACCCGTCCAAAGCCGATGAGGCCGAGGGTGCTGCCGTACACGTCATGGCCCAACAACAGCCTTGGCTCCCATTCGTCCCATTTCCCCCGCCTCACATACTCGAGGCCGCCCCGGAATCGCCGGGCAGCAGCGAGCATCAAACCGAAGGCGGTGTCGGCGGTGGTCTCGGTGAGGACGTCCGGTGTGTGTCCGACGGGGATGCCCCGTTCGCGACATACCTCGAGATCGATGTTGTCGACGCCGACCGCCATGTTGGAGATGACGACGAGCCGTTTGGCGGTATCGATCAATGGGCGATCGATACGATCGTTGAGCATGGTGTACAGCGCATTGGCCCGCGGCGCCTGCTCCTCGAGCACATGGCGGGGTATGGGTGTGTCCTCTTTCCACACCCAAACCTGGCCTGCGGAACTGAGCATGTCGAGAGCGTCCCCCGGTGGTCTGCGGGTGACGACGATGCGCATCTCCGACGTCAGCCCCCCCGAAGGCTCTTCCTGAAGCCTTCGAGAGAACCAACCACCTTTGAGGCGTCCTCGCCCATGCTGGGCAACTTTGCCGACTTGCGCTCGTAACGGGTCCGTCCCGCTGCCCCCTCTTCGTCGTCATCGTCGACTTGGGGCTTGTCCTCGTCTTCGTCTTCGTCATCGTCAACGTCGTCGAGCTTGTCATCGCGAGCTCGGTCGGCCTCTTCCTGCTCGGCGGCCTCCATGTCAACGATGCGCTGTGCCAGCTTGTCAGAGGCAACCTTCTGGTCGGCGGACACCCGGTCCAGCTCGGCCCGCCGTCCCTCGAGCTCCGCGGTGTCTTGGTCGGCAACCTTGCGCGTTTCTTCGGCCGCCGCCTTCTGCTGCTCTGCGATCCTGCTGGCCTCAGCTGCGGCCTCCTGCACCATTTCCGCTTCGGTCTCAGCCTCTGCGGTTATGCGCTGCGACTCGGTGGCCACGTCGGACCGCATCTGCTCACCCTGCTCGTATGCGTTTTTGAGCGTTTCCTCTGCCTGCTTGACGATGTTATCGACGGCATCGATCCGTTCCTCGGCTTTGGCGGCGTTGCCGGCGAGGATCGCCTCACGCTCTCCAGCGGCATCGACCGATGACTCGGCATCGGTGAGCGCCTTTGCCGCACGCTGCTCGGCATCAGCTGCCTCGGTCAAGCGGTCTTCGATCTGGTCGACGACCTCGCCCGCCATGGTATTGAGGGCCTTGTTGGCCTCCTCGACGGTGGAGGCGACGTATACATCGGCCCGCTGTCGAATCGCTTCCGCCTCCTCGCGGGTGGCTTCGGCCTGCTCGTCGGCCTTCGCTCGAATCAACAGCGCCTCGTCCTTGGCCTTATCCGATTCCTCCGCCGTAGCCTTGCGAACGGATTCGGCGTCGTCGTGAAGACGGCGGGCGTCTGCGACGATCTCATCCGCCTTGGCTTCGGCTGCCCGGACCGGGGCGGTTTCGCCTGGTACTTGGTTAGCGGGCGTCTCGGCCACTTTCGCCTTCAGCTCCTTTGCCTCGGACCGGAGACGAGCCACCTCGGCGGTGACCTCGGCAAGCTCGACGCCTGTCCTCTCTTCAGCCGCAACAACATCGGTTTCTCGCTGTTGCAGCTCCGCGGCCAACTGATCGAGCTCCTTGCTGCGCTCGGCTGCGACCGTCTCGGCGTTGGACCGCGCCGTGTCGCCATCGGCGCGCAGATTGTCGGAGTATTGGGCCGCCTCCTCCTCAGCCTGGCGACGGGCCTCCTCGCTTTGCTCTTTGATCCCGGCAAGGATCGCCTGGACCCGCTCTTCGGCGTCCGCCACCAGCTCATCTGCCTGGCGTCTGGCGGCTGACTCCTTCCTCGCCGCCTCCAATCGGTCGCGGTCGGCCTGTTCGCGTGCCCGGTTCGCCTCGTCGCGAATGCCGGTCGCGGTGGCCTCGGCTCTCGCAACGACTTCATCGGCCCGGGTCTGCGCCGCGGCCTGCAGTTGGTCGGCCAGATTCGCTCCCGCCGCCTCGGGAGCGTCGAGCAGGGCGACCTGCTCGGAGAGCCCGGCTTTGAGCGCCTCGGATTCCTCGACGTTCCTTGTGGCTTTCTGCACCAGCGTGGCGGCCTCTCCCCGCCCTTCCTGGATCAAGCGGTCGGCCTCAGCCCGTGCCGCTTCGAGGATTGATTCGTCGGTCACCGACGCTGTCGTGGCCTGCGCGGCCTCAATCATGCGGCGCGCCTCTTCCTGTGCCTCTGCGATGACTCCGGCTGCCGCCACTCCCTGGTCGGCTCGAGCCTGTTCGATCTGGGCAAGGATCTCATCGCGTTCGTGGCGGAGACCTTCGACGTTGTCCGACAGCTCGGTAGGTGTGGCCTGTGCCGTGGCCAGGGCGTTGGTGAGCCGTGTGACCTCGCCCGCGAGGCGGTCTCGTTCGGTGACCAGTGCCGCAGTGTCCCCGCTGCCGGCGATCACCGCAGTCACCTCGGCAGCTCTGCGATCTGCGTCTGCGATGATCTCCGCCGAGCGCCGTTCGGCGTCGGCAAGGAGCGCGGCTGTGGCTTCGTCGACATCATCCGGAACGCTGGCGCCGGACTCGATGGCAGCGGCACGCTCCTTGGCGTCGGCTTCGATCTTCTCTGCCTGGAGCCTGGCTCGCTCGAGCACACGGTCCTTGGCATCGAAAACCGCGATCATGGCCTCGTCGACCTCATCCTTGGAGTCTTTCTCCTCGGCGATCGCCAGGCGCGTCTTCGTCTGATCCGCCCACTTTTCCAGCTCGCGGAAGTTGGCCTCGATCTCAGCCAGGAAGGTCTTTACTTCCTTTTTGTCGTACCCCTTACGGGAAACCGAGAACTCGCGCTTATCCAGAGATTCCGGAAGATCCGGTGAACCTTTCGTCACGGACGTTTTATCGGTCATCGCGGCAATCCGCTTGAAGGCTATGCATCGTAACGGGAATCACCGAATCCGCCCAGAGGCTCCGCAAAATACGACGCGATCCGGTCTCTGTTGAAAAAGCCATTTGCGAAGCCGTGGCCCGAGCGGCCCGCCGCGAAGCGGCCAGAGCGGGAAAAATCGCGCTCCGCAAAATATGACGCGATCCGGTCTCCGTTGAAAGTCACATGTCGGTCGGTACTCAGACTCGAGGTTTCACAGCGCACTGACAATCGACTGGTCGAGGCCGGGGAACCCTTTCAGATACTCGCGCCTGTCCTCGATGAGCTGGGCAACCAAACCGTCGTACTCGTCGCCCCGCCCCAGACGCTCGTACAGGAGCCGGGGCTCTAACAGTTCAGGATCATCGAAACCCGGGACCTCGGCGGCGACGAAGTACCCGAAATCCGGGTCCTCCTTCCACCTGATCGACCCCTCGACGATTGCCTGCACCACTGCCGAGCTGTGGCTGATCTTCACCTTCTTCGACCCTGGCTCGTCCTCCCCGCCACCAACGCGACCCGTCGACATGACATACACCTCGAGGTCGGGCATGGTGTCGAGTAGTTCGAGGAGGCGGTTTCCCTGCAGGGCGTCGTTGGTGAAGAAGAACGGGTTGGTTCCTGGAACACGCAAGTTCTTCCCGGCCTCGGCAGCGCCTCCCGCCGAGGTGCCCTTGGTTTCGCCGAGCATGAAATAGGCACAGATCTGCTCACGGTTGAGCTTCACCACTGCAGGGATGATGGTTTCGTTGCGATTCAGTAACAGGATGTAGTCGGCTGGCGGCAGATCCATCGGATCCCGATGCCGGATGTTTTCCAGCGGGAATGTCGATCGGCCGTTCCGGGTATCAGAGTCGTTGAAGAAGTCGACCGTTCCGTCCGGATCGACATGCGTGTTCTCCAGCCACGCATCCTGCCGGGTCGTCCCACCATAGATCGTCGGCTCGTCGTCGGGATCCAACCCATAGGTCTTGGCAAAACAACCATTCTCCGACGAATAGACCTTGCCTCCTGGGAACAGCGCAACGAAGTCATCCTGCACCGGGAGCGAGTCCAGCTGTTGACGGAAGGTGGTTGTGGTCTTTCCCGTGCCGGACAGCCCGAGAATCAGGGCGACCTTCTCAAAGCCATTCACGTCCGGGAAGGTCTTGAGCCCCGAATGAAGCGCAAGGCCACCGCGCTGGTACACGAGGTGATTCCACATGCGGAGGCCGCCCATCTTGGACTCGCCGAAGTAGTCGGAGCCGAACACCCTGGTGACGTAGTTCTCGTGGTCGACGGCGATCATCTTGTCACCTGGCTTACCAGGGGCCGGCATCCCCGGCGTGTAGATCACGGTAAACGACGGATCCCACACGTCGTCCTTCGGGAAGTACAGCTGCTGCTGCATCGCGGGGATATTCGAGGAGGTCCGCTCCATGTACAGGCGGGTGGCCGTGCGGAACTCCGAGTCAGGACCGATGTACCCCTCGATGAGCACCATGTCCTTGTCGGCGATGTAGGCGTCCTGCTTGGCGGCCCACTCCTCGTACTCGGCGCGGGTCATCGATGGCTTGTGTTCCTCGTCGTCGTCAACGAAGAAGGTCGATCCGCCGAGCCGCGCCTTGACCTCAGCCTTGTAGTTGATATTGCCGAACTCGGTCTGGGTGATGTTCGGCATGTGCTCGATCACCCATGCTTTCAGCTGTTCCTGGGACGGGTTCTCCGCTACCGAGGCTGCTTCTGGGAGTGTCATGGCCCTCCTGGCTCGCTCACGCGACCGTGATCGACTGGTCGAGATACACATCCTGCACCGCATTGAGCAGCTCGACCCCTTCATCAGTCGGACGTTGGAACGCCTTTCGTCCCGTAATCAGGCCCATGCCACCTGCCCGCTTGTTGATGACCGCACTGCGCACCGCTTGCGCGAGATCGCCGGTGCCGGTGGAGGCCCCACCGGAGTTGATGAGCCCGGCTCTACCCATGTAAGTATTGGCAACCTGCCAGCGGGTCATGTCGATGGGGTGGTCGCTGGTCAATTCGTCGTAAACGACCGGGCTGGTGCGGCCAAAGCCAACGATGCGGTAACCGTCGTTGACCTCCGGTTGCTTCTGTTTGATGATGTCGGCCTCGATCGTGACCCCCATGTGGTTGGCCTGGCCGGTGAGGTCGGCGGACAATTCGTAGTTCACACCGTCAACGGTGAACTCGGGGTTGCGTAGATAAGTCCACAACACCGTGAACATGCCGAGCTGGTGGGCGAGGGCGAACGCCTCCGATACCTCTTGGAGCTGGCGCATCGCCTGGTCCGAGCCGAAGTAGATCGTGGCGCCGACGCCGGCGGCTCCAAGATCCCACGCCTGATCGGCCGAGGCGAACATCGTCTGGTCGTGTTTGGCCGGGTGGGTCAACAGCTCGTTGTGGTTGAGTTTGGCGATGAAAGGGATCTTGTGTGCGTAGCTCCGCGACACCATCCCGAGGACACCGACCGTCGTGGCCACGGCGTTCGTCTCCCCCGCCAGAGCGAGCTCGAGCAGGTTGGCCGGGTCGAAGTACTTCGGGTTCGGGGCGAACGACGCCGCCCCCGAGTGCTCGATGCCCTGGTCGACCGGCAGGATCGACAGATAACCGGTTCCCGCCAGCCTGCCGCTGTTGAACAGATGGTTGAGATTGCGCAAAACCTGCGGGTTACGGTCGGACTGCGCAAACACGCGGTCGACGAAATCGGGCCCTGGGAGGTGCAGTTCCTCCTTCGGAATCCCTTTGGCCTCATAGGTCAACAGCGATTCGGCCTCGTCGCCCAGCAGGGCCTGAATGTCCATGTACCGATCTCCTTCAAACCGTGACGCATGATTATCGCGGATGCCGAACGACTCCGGAGAATCCAAGGAGTCGCAAGACGCAAGACACAAGGACTGTCGTCTCTTGCTTGGGACATGTGACTTGTGCTTGGGACGTGTGACTTGGTACTTGGGACTGGCTCAGAAGCCCATGAAGGCGGCGACATCGGTTGCGACCGCAGCTGCGGTTTCGACGATTCGCTCCTCGGTCGCTCGCCAATCGTCACCGGCATCCGCACGGAGATCTACGTAGATCTTGAGCTTCGGCTCCGTTCCGGAAGGGCGCACCAGCGCCCGCCCTGCTTCGCCGAGGTCGAAAGCCACCAGGGGGGTTCCTCCGAGGTAGCGGGGCCGTTGGTCCTTCCCTTGGCGGTAGTCGGTGACTGCGATGACCGGGAGTTCAGCGAGGGTGTCCGGGGTTGCCGTGACCAGTCCGGCCATGGCCGCCGCGATCTCCTCGGCGCCCTGGGCCCCGGGGCGCACGATCGCATGCTGGGCGCTAACCCAGACCCCATGCCTGTTGAACAGGTCGCCGAGCCGATCCCATACCGTTGCCCCGTTCGCCCGGGCATCGGCGGCCAGCATGGCGAAGGCCACTGCCGCCGAGATCCCATCCTTGTCACGAACAGCCGGGCCGACCGAGTAGCCAAGGGCCTCTTCGTAGCCGAACACGAAGTGGCCCCGACCCTCCGCTTCGAGATCGAGGGCGGCATTCCAGATCCACTTGAAGCCGGTAAGGGTTCGGTCGTAGACAGCTCCGTGGTCGTCAGCGATCGAACGGAGCATCGGGGATGAGACGATGCTGTTGATGACGATCGGCGCCTCTTGCTCTCCGTGGCTGAGGATGAACTCGGCGAGCAGAGCCCCGATTTGGTTCCCTGTGAGCTGGTGATACCGACCATCGGGCTCGGGGAGTGAGACGGCGAGCCGATCGGTGTCCGGATCGTTGGCGAGCACCAGATCGGCGTCGATCGCCGCCGCCAGCTCGTGAGCCCGGTCCATCGCCCCCGGCTCCTCGGGGTTAGGGAACGCCACGGTCGGGAACCGCCCGTCCGGCTCGAGCTGAGCGGCGACCGGGTGAACGTTGCTGAAGCCAAATCGCTTCAGCGCGGCGAGCACGAATCGCCCGCCGACTCCGTGCATCGCGGTGTAGACGATGCGTAGCGATCGATCGCTGCCAATGGTTGGGACCGTCTCGCCCACATCGCGGAGGTAATCCTCGAAGAGCGTGGGCCCCAACTCCCTGGCATGGTTCCCGACGATCTCAGATCTGGGCACGTTGATTGCAGGGCCCACTTCGGCGATGGCCGCGGCGATCTCCTGGTCGGTCGGAGGCACGATCTGAGCCCAGTTGGCTGCATAGACCTTGTACCCGTTGTCGTCCGGCGGGTTGTGACTTGCGGTGACGACGACCGCGGTCACCGCCCCGAGACGCTTTGCCGCGTATGCCACCAGTGGGGTCGGCGTGGGGTCGGCGAAATATCGGACGTGAAAACCTGCGGCAACGAGCACCGCGATCACTTCATCCATGAAGACCGCAGACGACAGGCGTGCGTCTCTGCCGACCACCACAAGACCCCCGTCTTCAGATGCCGAAGCGAGCAGGTAATCGGCGAGTCCTCGCGTCGCTCGGATGACGGTGGCACGGTTCATCCGGTTGGAGCCGGCCTCGACCCTCCCCCGCAGGCCAGCGGTGCCGAACAGCAGCGTTGTTCCCATCCGCTCCTCGAGCTCGGCCTCATCGCCGGCGTCGAGGATCTGCCTTAGCTCGGCCCGGGTCTCTGGGTCGGGGTCGCCCGCTATCCAATCCTCCGCAAGCACCGTGAGATCCACCATGAGCGTCAGAGTACCGGGCCCGGCATTGCGAACCCAGGGCTCGCAATGCCGGCTACCGGGCTCACCAGCCCAAGGAACAGAGCGGGGTCACGAACCCAGGGCTCGCAGTGCCGCCTACCGGGCTCCCGAGCCCTGGGTTCGCAGGCCCGGCGTGGCACCACCGGTACGCTCAGCGGCGATGACCGATCTCTCCTTGCTCGGCCCGGCTCAGAGGGAAACTGCGTTGGCCCGGATGGCCGACGAGCCGTTCGACGTGGCGATCGTCGGTGGCGGATCGACCGGGATGGGAGCAGCCCTCGATGCCGCTTCCCGCGGGCTGTCTGTGGCGCTGATCGAGCAGAGAGACATCGCGTCCGGCACTTCGAGCCGTTCCTCGAAGCTCATCCACGGCGGGCTTCGCTACCTGGAGCGGTTCGACTTCAGACTGGTTCGCGAGGCACTCACCGAGCGCGGCCTACTCCTCACCAAGCTGGCGCCCCATCTCGTGTACCCGGTGCCGTTCATCTTTCCGTTCCGCCATCGTGTGTGGGAACGCGCCTACGTCGCCGCAGGCGTTGCCGTGTACGACGCCCTTGCCGCTTCAGCCAGCAACCCGCTGCCGAGACAGCGACAACTGACGCGTCGGTCGATGCTGGAGGCCTTTCCCGGGCTGGACCCCACAGCTTTCGTCGGTGGATTGCGCTACTACGACGCCGGCACCGACGACGCCCGGTTCGTGGTTGCGTTGGCGAGGACTGCGGCGTTGGAGGGAGCCGCCATCGCCACCAGCACCAGGGCGGTGGGGGTACCGCGACAGGGAGATCGGGTCACGGGTATCGCCGGGGTCGACCTGGAGTCTGGTCGCGAGGTGATGATCCACGCCAATGTCGTCATCAATGCGACCGGGGTTTGGACCGACGACGTCGAGCGGCTCGTCGACGACCCAGTGCGGGACGTGACCGCATCGAAGGGCGTCCATCTCGTGGTACGAAAGGATCGCATCGAATCGTCGATGGGGCTCATCACCAAGACCAAGAAGAGCGTGCTGTTCATCATCCCGTTCGGCGAGTTCTGGTTGATCGGGACAACCGACACTGCGTGGACCCTCGACCTGGCGCACCCGGCGGCGTGCACCGGCGACATCGATTACCTGCTCGATCAGGTGAACCGGCTCCTCGCCAAATCGTTGACCCGCGACGATGTCGTCGGGGTGTACGCCGGGCTACGACCGCTGGTGGCCGGGTCACAGGGGGCCACCGCGCAGCTGAGTCGTGAACACGCCATCAGCCACCCCGCCCCTGGCATGGTCACGATCGCCGGAGGCAAGTTCACCACCTACCGGGTGATGGCCAGCGACATCGTCGACGCGGCGCTCGCCGAACGCGGAGGGACAATGCCTGTCAGCAGGACCGAGGATGTGCCCCTGGTCGGATCCGAAGGGTGGACCAAGCGCTGGGAGGATCGGGCTAGGACTGCGGAGGATCGAGGCTTCCCGGTAGCGACCATCGAGCATCTTCTCCGCAGGCATGGGTCCGATACCGACCGGATCCTCGACCTGGTCGATGCCGACCCCGATCTGGGGGAGCGACTCGATCCCGAGGCGCCCTATCTCAGGGTCGAGCTGGTGTGGGCGGCCCGGTGCGAGGGTGCGCTCCACCTCGACGATCTGCTGACCCGTCGCACTCGCCTGTCGATCGAGGTCAGGGACCGCGGCGTCGTCGCCGCCGCCGAGGCTGCCCGGCTGGTTGCACCGGTCCTGGGCTGGGACGAAGCCACCATCGCCAGGGAGATCGAACACTACGAAGCTCGCGTCGCCGCCGAGATCGAGTCGCAGCTGCAACCCAACGACCACACCGCAGATGCGGCCCGGATGGGCGCCCCCGACGTGCGGCGGATGGGAAGGGCATGATCGCCCGGCAGCTACTCACACCCCGCAGTCGGCACGCACCGTTTCCTCTTCGAAGCCGCCGAATTCGACACGCTCATAGGTAACGACCGTGCGAATCTCTTTCTCGGTCATCCTGGGAGAGAACGAAGGCATCTCCCCCGTGATCGGCTTGTTGGCTGAGCCGTAGGTGTCGCCGTTGGTTTCGATCCAACCCTGCGACCCAAGTTGAACCCATTCGACATTCTCCGAGCACCCGGGGAAGGTGCGGACAACAGCGGCGAGGGAACCCCCGGCGCCGCCATCGCCCGCGCTCCCGTGACAGGCTGCGCAGCCGTTGCTGGTGTACAGGACCCGCCCGTCGGCGAGCAGTGGAGTCCGGCTCGAGCCGCCGCAGCTCACCACCGCCACCGCGACCACAACGAGCAATCCCGCTATGCGACGACTCATATCCGAGCAGGCTACTCAGCAAGCACCCGCCAGTTACGAATCCGCTTCTGCGGCGATTTCGGCGACGATGTCGGCGTTGGCCAGGGTGGTGACGTCGCCGAGTTGTCGATGTTCCGAGATGTCCTGGAGCAGCCTGCGCATGATCTTGCCGGAGCGGGTCTTGGGCAGGTCGTTGGTGAAGACGATGCTCTTCGGCTTGGCGATCGGCCCGATCGTGTCTGCGACATGGTCGCGTAGCTCGTCGATCAGCGCCTGGTCACCCGTGTGCTCCCCGCGAAGCGTCACGAAGGCGGCGATCGCCTGCCCGCTGACCGGGTCGCTGCGGCCGACCACGGCAGCCTCTGCGACCGCAGCATGAGAGACCAGGGCCGACTCGACCTCGGTTGTCGAGATGTTGTGTCCCGAAATCAGCATGATGTCGTCGACCCTGCCCAGTAGCCAGTAGTACCCGTCCTCGTCGCGCTTTACCCCGTCCCCAGGGAAGTACATCCCAGGAAAGCGCGACCAGTAGACATCGACATACCGCTGGTCGTCGCCATAGATGGTGCGCAGCATCGACGGCCACGGGTGGGTGAGCGCCAAGTACCCACCGCCGGGTGCCGGCACCTCGACTCCATTCTCGTCGACCACGGCGGCACCGATCCCCGGGAAGGTGAAGGTTGCCGACCCCGGCTTGGTGGCGACGGCGCCCGGCAGTGGTGTGATCATGATCGCCCCGGTTTCGGTCTGCCACCAGGTGTCGACGATCGGGCAACTTCCCCGACCGATGTGCTCTCGGTACCACATCCACGCCTCTGGGTTTATCGGCTCCCCGACGGTACCGAGCAGGCGCAACGACGATAAGTCGCGACGCGCCGGGTACTCGTCACCCCACTTCATGAAGGTGCGGATCGCGGTGGGTGCGGTGTAAAAGATGGTGACCCCGTAGTCCTCGATGATCCGCCAAAGCCGATCCTTGTCTGGCGTGTCCGGCGCCCCTTCGTACATGACACCGGTGACACCGTTGGCGAGTGGGCCGTAGACGATGTAGGAGTGGCCGGTGACCCATCCAATGTCGGCCCCACACCAGTAGACGTCGTCGTCTTTGATGTCGAACACCAGATCGTGCGTGGTCACAGCGCCGGTGAGATACCCGCCCTGGGTGTGCACGATCCCTTTCGGCGTCCCTGTCGTCCCCGACGTGTACAGGATGTACAGGAGGTCCTCGGCGTTCATTACTTCGGGCTCCGAAGTCGTGGGCTGGCCATCGACCAGGTCGTGCCACCACACATCGCGCCCATCGGTTATGGGAGCGTTATTGGAGGCGCGCTCGACAACCACCACATGCTCGATCGACGGGCTTGCCGCCACCGCCACATCGCCATGCTCCTTCAGAGGGAACACGGCACCTTTGCGCCACGACCCGTCCTGGGTGACCAGCAGTTTGGCCCCGGTGTCCTGGATCCGCTCGGCCAGCGAGTCAGCGGAGAACCCTCCGAACACCACGGAGTGGACGGCGCCGATGCGGGCACAGGCGAGCATCGCGATCGGAAGCTCCGGGATCATCCCCATGTATATGGCGACCCTGTCCCCCCGCTCGACGCCGAGCGATCGCAGCCCGTTGGCGAACCGGCACACTTCCTCGTGGAGCTCGGCGTAGGTGAGGTCACGGGTGTCGCCGGGTTCTCCGATCCAGTGATAGGCGATCTTGTCGCCGATGGCGTCGAGGTGGCGGTCGAGACAGTTGTACGACAGGTTGAGCGTGCCGTCTTCGAACCACTTGAAGAACGGTGGGTTGGAGTCGTCGAGCCCGATCGTCGGCTCCGAGTACCAGGTGATCCGGTTGCGCGCCTGCTCCATCCACCAGGCCTCCCAATCGG
>CAXMPL010000144.1:0-1519 GCA_964195125.1 uncultured Kiloniellales bacterium
ACCACCGGCCAGGTTTTGGACCAATTCCTGCTCGGTGGGGGTAATGGTTGCGCCGCGGCTCGCCACCAGCGACAGGCCGCCGAGTAGCTCACCGTCGTGCTCCACCGGCAGGGAGTAGTCGGCCTCTGGATCGCTCCACTCCCCGTCGCCGACCATCGAGACGGCCTCGGCACCCTGTTCTTGCTCCGGCCACCAGGCTGCCGGCCGCAGGCTGTCCCCGTTTGCGGTCCACAGCGTCGCCTCCGAAGCCCCGGTGCCATCGACGATCAGGCGCGGAATTCGTTGCAGCATCTCATCGTCACCCTCCGCAGCCGCCGCTCGCTGAGAGAACCGGGCCAAGACCTCGTACGGCGTCGCCCGCTCCCCATACACCAACCGGTTGGCCCAGCGCTGCAGCCGTGACCGCATCGGTTCAAACAGGAGCGCCACCAACGCAGTGGCGCCAATTGCCAGCGCCAGGCTGGGCTCATCGCCGCCACCAACCAGCGTGCCGACGCCGACCACGATCCCCACATAGACCGCGGTGATGAAGATGGCCACTGCGCCGTAGGTGACGGTCTTCGAGATGACGACATCGATGTCGTACAGCCGGTACTTGGTGATCGCCACCCAGAAGGACAGGATCACGACAACTTCGGCGACAGCGAGGAGGACCGCAACGAACCACTCGGGCAGATTGGTGGTCGTGAACTCTTCGTTGAAGAGCAGCACGAACATCGATGACGCGAGGAACGCCCCACCCCAGGCGATCCAGCGAATCTGATGTCGGGTGACACCGGAGCTGCGCCGATACCGAACGACAATCGCAGCAACCGATGCCAGCACAGCGAGCGCTGCCAGAAGCACGAGCGCCACGTCGTCAAGACCCTCGACATCGGCACTGTACGGGGTGGTACTCGAGGGTCGATACAACCAGACCGAGCCAGGCACCGTCAGCCCAATGACCGCCACACTCAGCCAGCCAACCCAGCGCCACCGTGGTGAGGGTGGACGACCGTCGGGGAACAGCAACAGCCCAAGGGTCAACACGAGGAAGAACGACGGGATCCAGGCCCAGAGAACGGGGTTGAGTGCGATCGCCACCGGTACGGGGAGGGCCGACGGGCTCCTATCCATCACGGTGTCAAAAGGGAGCCCGACGAGGGACGCGGGAGCAGTGAGGCTGAAGGCAGCAAAGCCTGCGGTGGCCAGCGCAGCGAAGAACGCCGCGAAAGCGAGCGTCCACACCACCCCGTTGCGGGCCTGAGCGCCGATCGTTACCCAGGCCAACGATCCAATGCCGATGGCCCACAGGAGCAGGTGCCCGGCACCGGTGTCGGGAAGGAGACGCCAGTGGCCCAAAAGGACAAGGGTCGCCAAGCTGAGCACGGCGACGGTCACCGCGGTCCCGGCAAGGAGTTTCCCGCCGCCGATCAACATTCGATCGTCGATTCTCGCCCGAGCCGCCTCGGAGGTCATAGCGGCTCCAACGATCTAGCGGGCAGACGACCAGTGACCACCGTCCCACCGCTCGGGGTTG
>CAXMPL010000145.1:0-20008 GCA_964195125.1 uncultured Kiloniellales bacterium
CTAGCCATACCGTCGTGCGCGCGCCAGGGATTCGATGACCGCGGCCCCCTGGGGGGCATCGTCGACGGTCACGATGACGGCGACGCCGTTCGCCCGCTCGATCCTGATCGCGGGACCGCCTCTGATGATGTAGGCACGGCGCCCCCGGCGAATCCGCCAGCCCCATCCTCCGTAAGCCATCGGCCGAACTTCGAACGCCCCCGCCCCGGTGAGCCTGTCGATGGCGATCTTCCGGCGGGGCCGACCGATCGGTCCGAGGGCGATGGCGACTCCGTTCTCATTGGCATCGACCCGGACGAAGGCGAAGATCACGATCAGGATTGCGATCACCACCATGAGCCCGGCCCATATCGGGGTGACCACGAGTGCCAGCGCGATCGGAATGACTGCAATGAGGGCGAACCACAGATTCGAGGCAGTCCCCGACCAGGCGGAGGCCGTCGTCGCCGGCATGTCCAACGGCTCATCCTCTGGAACACCCCGGCGCCCCTCGCCGAGCAACCAGCCAAGCCCGCCGGCTAGCAGCGCGACGATCAGTACCCCGGTGAATGCCAGCACGTCCAGGTCGCGCGCTTCTTCCCAGGTCGTCGCATCGAGGTTGAAGGAGACGATTTGAAAGTTGATCGCGGCGAGCAGACCAATGATGAAATAGACGGAGGACGCCAGCGGGGCATTCGGTGCACCCCGGCCGCCGATGATGAGCCCGATCCAGGAGAGCAGCATCCCCCCGATCATGGCAACGGCATACAGCCAGAGGGGCAGGGTGCCATCCGGCTCACCGGATATGCCCCAGTGGACGGCAATCGGATCCGGGAAGCGGTCCCAGTACAGAATGAGCAGCACCGCGGATCCGACGATCGCGGCGAATGGGAGGACCCAAACGGTCAGCCAACGTCGTAGGCGCTGCATCTACTGAGTATCGCAGCACGGTCCGGACCGAGGGGCACCGGTAACCTCCAGCACGTGGACTCGGCCGAACAACTCACCACCCGCTTTGTCGGCACCCTCGCCGATCTCGGGCTACAACACGTCGCGCTATCGCCGGGGTCCAGGAATACGCCGCTGTCGCTTGCCTTCATTGCCGAGCCGAGGATCAATGCCCACACCGTGCTCGACGAGCGGTCCGGCGGTTTCTTCGCCCTCGGTGTCGCCAAGGCCTCGGGGTTGCCAGCTGCCGCGGTCTCCACATCCGGCACGGCCGCAGCGAACTACTACCCGGCAGTGATAGAAGCCGCCGCCTCGCGTGTTCCCCTGCTTGTGCTGACGGCGGATCGTCCCCCCGAGATACGCGGGACCGGGGCCAATCAAACCATCGACCAGACGAAGCTGTACGGCGACTCGGTTCGCCTGTTCCACGACGTCGGCGTCCCAGACGCAGGGATCGCAAGCCGGGCGGCAACCATGGCCCTGCGGACCTGGACGGCAGCGGCCGACCTGCCCGCCGCACCGGTCCATATCAATTTCCCTTTCCGCGAGCCTTTTTCGACATCCGCCGCTCCCGCGGCGCATTCGGACGTGCGTCATGTACCCGGATATCGCAGCCTGCCCCCAGAGGCAATCACCGATCTGGCCGCTCGCCTGTCTGGAAGGCGAGTGCTGGTCATTGCCGGAGGTCATCACCGGCCGGGATTCGCCGCGGCGACGGCGATGCTCGCCGGAGAGGCCGGCTTGCCGGTGGTAGCCGACATTCAATGCCGGTTCCCATCGCCGGCAACGATCAACCACGGCGACCTCCTGGCAACCGCGGGCGTGCTGGAGCGGCTCGAGCCGGAGATCATCCTCCGGATCGGTTCAGTACCAACCTCGAAGGCGATCTGGACCTGGCTTGGCTCCTCCGGTGTCGACCAGCTGTACCTCGATGACGGTGATTGGCGCGATCCGCTCGGCGATGTTGACGCCGCCTTCCGCGGTGACCCGGCGTCGGCGATGGCCGATCTGGTCGGTCTTGTCACCCCGGCTCCAGACGACTGGCTGCATCAATGGCGAGAAGCCGACGATGCAGCAGGGGTTGCCTTCCAAGATGCGCTGGCGCAGGAGGCGTTCCCAAACGAGCCGGCTGTTGCCACAGCATCGTGGCAAGCGGTCCCTGCGGGGTCGATCGTCTACGCCGGATCGTCGATGCCGATTCGCGACCTCGACAGCTTTGCCGGACCGCCACGCGGCGAGATCGCAGTTTTGGCGAACCGGGGAGCCAGCGGCATCGACGGCGTGCTGTCATCGGCGGCAGGAGCGGCGGCTTCGGAAGGGCAGCGGGTCGTCGCCCTGATCGGAGATGTCGCCGCGCTGCACGACGCCAACGCGCTGGAGCTGATCGCGCGGTTGGCGCTGCCGGTGACGATCGTGGTGATCAACAACCACGGAGGGGGGATCTTCTCGTTCCTCCCCCAGGCTGCGACGGTGGAAAAGTCACGGTTCGAGGCCGCGTTCGCGACGCCACACGGACGGTCGCTGGTCCAAGTGGCGGCTGGGTTCGGGCTGCCAGCGCGTTCCATCGAGAGCGAAGCCGACCTCCGTAGTGCGGTTGCCACCGACGACGGGCCCCTCCTCCTCGAGGTCATCGCCGACCGTGCCGAGAACGTCGCCGTGCATCAACGGCTTCGGGACGGGGTGCGTGCGGCCGTGGGGATCTGACCGCGCTCTGCTTCGTCGAGCGACTCCTCGGACCGCAACTTGCCGCGGCTACGGCCGCGTAGTGGTGACCATTGTCGAATTGATCAGCAGTGGCTCTTGAGCGCGGGGTATCTGCGGTTAGCGTTTGGATCATGAGGCTCGCCGTCGTCGGAATGGCCCTGTTGGTGGTGACCTCGTGTGGCGCCTCGATGGCGGAGGCGCCGGCGGGACTCAGCGCCGAGTCCCGGGAACTGGCAGCCTATCTAGCGACGACCTACAAGATCAGCAGCCGGCTCGTCGGGCAACAGGCGGCTGCCATGCCCAGTTTCCAGGAGATCACAGAAGCGTCGCCGCAAGGTGCCCTCGATCAACAAGCGGCGCAGATCATGATCCTGGAGGAATACCTGGCCGCACTACAGGCGATCGATCCGCCTGCTCGCGCCGCCGACTTCCACGCTAGGAGCGTGGTCATAGCCGAGGAGGGACTTGCCAACAATCGCGCGATGCAGGACGCGACAGCCAGCGGCGACCCGGACCTAATCCTGCAGGCAAGCCAGGGTTTGCTCTCTCAAGCGGGCGAGCTCCTTCAGGAAGGCTTCGCGGTGGCTTCGGAGGGGGCGACCATCGCCGAGGAGGTACTTGCCGGGCAGGAGGATCCGGAAGGCCGGTACATCATCGAGCTGCTGGCATTGCGCACGTCGCCGTCGGCACGACAGATGGAGGCTTTCGGATCGCAATTGTTGGTCACTTCGACCATCGATGAAGTGACCGAGCTGATCGAGACCGGGATCAGTGCCATGGCAGCCCTCGAGGCGGATTACTCGGCCATCACCCCGCCGCCAGCCTGGTCGGAACTCCATGAACAGCAGCTCCAGATCCTCGCCGACGCCATCGACCTGTACTCCCGGATTGCCGACGCCGTCGAAAACCCCACCAAGATTCTGGAGCTGTTCGAAGAGATGTTGGATTTCGTCGGTCGCGCACCAGAGCTATCGGCGAAGGTGAGCAGCAAGCTCGCCGACTACTTCGAGGGCTTGGCCTGACACCAGACCGCTCGCCGATGATTCATGTCGAATGGCGCTCTCCCCGTTCGTTGTATTGACAGATGCCGGGACAGTCCCGGCCCGAAAACAGGAAGGGGCGCTCGATGGCAGAGCACAAGATCGTTCACTGGGAGCTGATGGGGCCGGACGGCGACAAGCTGGCGGCCTTCTACGGCGACCTGTTTGGCTGGAGCCTGACGCCCACACCGGGTCTCGATGGCTACAACATGACAGAAGCCGAGGAGACCGGGATCGGGGGTGCCGTCGGTCAAGGCAACGAGAAGATGCCTCAGTACCAGACGATCTACGTCCAGGTAGACAGCGTCGATGAGCACCTTGGCAAGGTCGAGGGGGCGGGCGGCACCACTGCGGTCCCGCGGACCGTGATCCCCGGCACGGTCACGTTCGGACTGTTCGCCGATCCGGCAGGGAATCTGGTTGGCCTCGTCGAGGCCGAGACCCCCGCCGCCGAATAGCTGGACATCAAGGTGAGCCCCGGGCTGAGGGGGGCCCGGGGCTCGTCGACCGCAGGCCGACGGCGACCTCAAGTTTCACGTTGGATCGATTGATCACCGCCGTCTGTGGCCTGACCGGCGATTGTGGCCACGGCTAGGGTGTCGTCGCATTTGTACGAAAGGGAGGCATGGATGCCATTGCTGGACCTCTTCTGGACATTTCTGATGATCTTCTTGTTTGTGGTGTGGATCTGGATCGTCATCAGCGTTCTCATCGACGTGTTCCGCAACGACATGTCGGGCGGGTTCAAGGCGCTCTGGGTGTTGGCCATCTTCCTGGTACCCCTGATCGGGGTGCTGGCGTATCTGCTCGTCCACGGCTCTGAGATGCGCATGGGCCAAGCCGCTCCGCAGCCGAGGGCGCCCGAGGATTACATGGACTACATCCATGATGTCGCCGGATCGAGTGGCTCAACCGATGAGCTGGAGAAGCTCGCCCAGCTGCACACCCAGGGCGTGCTCACCGACGACGAGTTCGAAGCGCAAAAGGCGAAGATTCTCGCCTAGCCCGACATCCGGGTCAGCCCGCGGACTGGCTTGTTTGGCTTGGAGGTGACAGAGAACGTGACTGAAGCAGCGACAATTCTCAACGACATCGGAAATACGCCTCTCTTGAAACTGAGTCGGGTGACCGCGGGGCTCGGGATGGAGATCTACGTGAAATGCGAGTTCACGAATCCCGGGGGGAGCATCAAGGATCGCATGGCTCTTTCCATGATCGAGGAAGCGGAAAAGCGGGGCGAGCTCAAACCTGGCGGAACCATCGTCGATCAGTCCACCGGGAATACCGGGCCTGCCCTGGCCTTCGTCGGAGCCGTGAAGGGATACAAGGTTCGAATTTTTCTGCCGGCGCAGCTGTCCAGCAGCTATGACCCGGCGGATCGCATCCGGATCGCCCGGCTCTATGGCTGCGATGTGACTCCGATCGATCTGAACGAGCACATCGAGAATGCTGCTCAGCTGCGCGGAGTGGAACGGGCGGCGACCTTCGTTGCCGTCCGAATGCAACAGTGCTACGACCTGGCCCAGAGCGACCCGTCGCATTGGTGGGCCAACCAGTTGGTCAACATCGACAACACCAGGGCCCACCGGGAATTTACGGGACGGGAGATCCTGGAGCAGATGGATGGGAGAATCGATGGATGGGTGGCATCGGTCGGAACAGGGGGGACGCTTCTTGGGGTCGCCCAAACCCTGAAGGAGAGCCATCCCGACCTGAAGGTGGCCGGTGTTGTGCCAGCAGACGATCCCAGAATCGAATGGGTCCGCTCTCGGGCGGTCCACAAAGCCCTGGAGCGGTTCGGCGGGCCCAAGTTGAGGTTCATCATTGAAGATCTGCTCGAGCAAGAGGTCATGGACGATGAGATCACGATTGGCAACGCCGAGGCGAAGCAGATGGCCGACAGGCTGTGCCAGGAAGAAGGCCTGTACTGCGGCATGTCCTCAGGAGCCAATGTGAGCGCGGCCATCGAAATGGCCAGGACGATGGAAAAGGGCTCACGGATCGTGACCGTGATCGTCGACAGGAGGGACCGATACTTCGCCGAGTACCCAAACGAGCACTACGTGGTCTAGATACCCGATTGTCGGCAACAATCACGTTCAGGTCCGGGACGGTCACGTCGCGGCGAGCAGCTCCAGGAGGGGGCGCAGCTTGAGGCGGGTCTCGAGCAGCTCATCGTCTGGGTCTGAATCGGCGACGATTCCGGCGCCGGCGAAGATGTGCGCCTTGGCCCCCTCGATCAGGCCGCAACGCAGGGCGATGGCGAACTCGCCGTCGCCGGAGCCGTCGACCCAGCCGATACCACCGGCGTACCAGCCGCGGTCGAAACCTTCCACCTTGTCGATGAAGGACGTCGCCTGGGCCCGCGGCGTTCCCCCGACCGCCGGAGTGGGATGAAGCGCTTCGACCAGCTCGAGCACGTGGCTCGGCTGGGCCAGCGTGCCGTGCACCGGTGTCGACAAATGCTGCACGGTCGCCATCCGCTTGAGCGAAGGGACATCAGGCACGGTCAGATCCTCGACGAATGGACCGAGCCGGCTCACCACATCATCGACGACGAGCCGGTGCTCGCTACGGTCCTTTGGTGAGCGCATCAGGCCTTCGGCAAGCGCCCGATCCTCCTCCTCCCCTTCCCCCCGGGGAGCAGAACCGGCAAGGGGGTTGGAGCTGACAGCCCCTGCGACGCTCCTGACCAACAGCTCGGGGCTCGCCCCCAGGAACGTTGCCTCACCGACCCGCCACCCGAACCCGAAGCATCGCGGGTAGGTGCCGTTGAGATGATGGAGCAGATCGAAGCCGTCCGGTGCGGTGTCGGAACGCACGATCACCGATCGCGAGAGAACGACCTTGCGCAGCGCGTCGTCGCCGATCGCCTCCACCGCCTCGGTGACCGCGGTGCGCCAGTCGGCAACGGATGGGACCGATTCGAGCGTGTGGTCCCCAAGATCGGGGTACAGCGGAGCGGCAGGTTCGGTGACGGCGCCAAGCGGGCCGAGAATCTGTTCGGCCTCCATTCCGACGGGCAGTGCGACTACCAGGGCTGCATCGCCACCGCGCACGACAACCGCTGCCAGGGGGACCACGGTGTCGGCAGCGCCGAAGGCCTCCCACCCATCGCTGTGCGGCCCGTCCGCAGCAAAGGAGAACCCGACCATGGCCCGGACCGGATCGGGCAAGGCGAGGCCCTCGATCTGGGATCGGATCGCGTCGAACCGAGCAGATCCGGACGTCGTCGCCTTCCAGGCGGTGCCCAATCCTCCGACCGATTCGCCTTCCGGGTTGGAGAAGAAGAACGCCCGGCCGAACAGCCCTGCACCGGCGCGAACGAAACCCAACGGATCCATATCGACCGGCTCCGCGGCGTACCGCATGCCGCGCCCACCCGTATCGTCGAGGGACGCGGCAAGCCGATCGATGGTCGATTCAGGAATCATCGGGGCGATGCTACTGGTCCAATTCGACGGGTTCGATCGCGGTCGCGATTGCCGCGGCGACGACGCCCGGCACCTCCATCGGAACGAAGTGCGAGGCGTCTGGGATGACCTCAAGCCTTACCTCACGGAACCGGGCGGTCAGCTCTTCGAGATAAGAGCCGCTGTGGGTCGTCGATGTAGCCCCGACGATCAGCGTGACGGGCTGGGTGATGGAACCGAGGCGTTCCCACGTGTCGTGGGCCGCCCCGATCCGATAGATCTCGGCCTCGGTCTCCGGGGTGCATTTCAGCACCAGTCCGTCGTCGGTGACGCGCATGGCACCATCGACGTATGCGTCCAGCGCGTCTTCGGTCCACATCGCAAATGGTTCCTTGTCGCGAAAGTTGTACAGGGCCGCGTCACGATCTGGGAACGAAGCCTTGCGGCGCAACGCGATCTCGGCGATTGGAATTGAGTCCAGTCGTTGGTACGGCGGGGGGAAGATGATCGGTTCGACGAGCACGAGGTGAGCGAACGCTCTCGGGTTGTTGATCGCGGCTATGGCGATCGAAGCACCGCCAGATGAATGACCGATACCGATCGTTCGTGGCCCGATTCGCTCTCGCCGTCGCGACTCGGCAAGCACGACGCCGACGTCGGACCCGAACACGTTCAGGCCGAGGGGTGGGCTTATGGCTCCGGAGTCTCCATGGCCGCGCATGTCAAAAGCAACCCCGGAGGCGTCGCTTCCAAGCGCGGCGAGCGCCGTCACCACCGGACTCCATAGCTCCTTGCTGAACCCGTTGCCATGGGCGAAGAACACGCTCGGCTCGCTTCCGGCCCAGGAGCGGGCCGAAAGAGCAGTGCCATCATCGGCCGACAGCTGTTCCGTCGTGCCGGGGAGGGGGATCAATCGTCTACATCGGCGTGGAGCCAGGTCAGCTTGGTCTCGACCCCGAACACGCCGTCCAGCCGGTTGGTCAGCTCCTCGAGCATGCTGGCTTCGGCGCGGGTGCCGACCTCCCCGCTCAAGGCCACAACACCGTTGGTTACGCTCACCCCCAGCTCGTCGGGGTCGATGAACAGGACGCGTCGGAGGAGATCCTCCCGGATCTCGTCTTCGATCACGTCGTCGGGACGGGTGAAGATGGAGACGATGTCGGCGCGCGAGATCACGCCAAGGAGGCGGTTGTCGTCGTCGACGACTGGCAGGCGCTTTACCTCCTGGACCGTCATGATCTTGGCCGCTTCGTAGATCTCCATCTCGGGACGGATGGTGACGACTCCGATCGACATGACCTCCCCGACCGTCGCCACTTGGTCCCGCGCTCCCTCCTGGCGTTCGACCTCGAGTCGGAGGAAATCTGCCTCGGTGATGATCCCGATGAGCGTTCCGTCCGGCTCGGTGATGGGCAAGCCGCTCACGCGGTTCCTGAACATGAGCCTGGCGGCCTCGCGCAGCCCGGTGTCGCGCGACACCGCGATGACTTCCGTCGTCATGAGATCGACCACGTTCATGGCTGGAGCTCCTTGCCTCCCATTCGGCTCATTTTGGCACCTCTCCAACTGGCTCGATCACAGCTTCCCCGTCGCTCCGGAACATCGACTCGCAGAGGTCGATTCTCGCACAGCGACAGGATGGCCGATAATCGTGCCGTGGACGCATCAATCACTTCGGTCGGGTTGGCCATGGCCGGGGCGCTGGTCGTTCTGGCGGCTGTACTGGCACTGTGGCTCCGCCTCAACCTCGGGGGCAACATTCTGTGGGCGTCACTCCGTGCCCTGATCCAGCTGCTCGCCCTAGGCGTCGTGCTCACCTTCCTCCTTGCACCGGGGACGGAGCTGTGGTGGTCCTTCCTCTGGATCGTGCTCATGATCCCGTTCGCCGCCGGAGTGGTGGGGCGCCGGGCGCCCGAGGTGCCACGCGCTCGGCTCCTTTCGCTCATTGCCTTCTCGTTGACCAGCTTCGCCGTGCTCGGGCTGATCTTCGGGCTCGGCATTTTTCCCCTCGAGGCGCGGGCGCTCGTTCCGCTGGCGGGCATGACGATCGGCAACTCGATGACGGCCACGGTGCTGGTTGCGACCAGGATCGTGGCCGAATTCAAGCAACAGCGCCCACTCATCGAAGTCAGCCTCGCTCTCGGGTACACAGGACGCGACGCCTTCAGACCCTATCTCAGGGACGCGCTCCGTACAGCAATGGTGCCGCAGATCGAAACGACCAAGGCAGTCGGCATCGTCTTCATTCCCGGCGCCATGACCGGCCTGATACTGGCCGGCGTCCCGGTGTTCGACGCAGTGAAGGTGCAGGTGGTTGTGATGTACCTCGTGCTGGCCTCGGTAGCGGTGTCCACAACGACCGTAGCTGTGGGCCTTGGTCGCACCCTGTTCACCTCAGACCAGCGAGCGATCCATTTGGAGGGAGAGCGAGGATAGGCTGATTGCGGTGCGGGGAAAGCATGAACGCTGATGGATCCTGACCGGGAGCACGACCGTCGGCCACGCGCCCGGCTTTTCCCCACGGGGCTTTTGCTGAGGGGGCATAGGCTGAGGGAGCATGGGCTGGTCGCAGCGATCGCGGGAGTGTTCGTGCTCAGCGCTTGCGCCGGCTCGGCTACCACAACGACGCAGGCCACGGAGCTCCCGTCTACCCCAACCACGGAGCAGGTGACCACCACCCCACCGGTAGTGACCATCGACGCCAGGTTTCTACTCAGCACCGTGGTCTTTGGCGACCAGGGATGGATCGAGGTGATCAACACCGGGCCCCAGGCAGGAAATATCCACGGCCATTGGATCGCTATCCATCCCTTCTACCTCGAGCTGCCATCCACGATCGTCGAGGTCGGCCAGACTGTGCGGGTATCGCTGGACCCCGACGCGGATCCCGGGGTGGTGGTAGGGGCCGCCGGCCTGCTGCCTGTGCTTGTTGCGCCGGGCGGCGAAGTTGGGCTGTACTCGAGCGGCAATTTCGGAGATCCCAATTCGATCGTCGACTATCTGGAGTGGGGAAGCGGGGGACATTTCCGCTCGACCGTCGCCATCGCCGCCGGCATCTGGGACGAAAACAGCGTGGTCCCCATGGAGGGCAGCGAGGGTGGCTTGCGCGTAACCGAAGGCGGAGACGCAGCCGCCGAGCCAGTCGAGGCCGCAGAGGTGGCCACGCCTTCAGACCCTGGGTGAGGTCGCCACCTGGCGTGGCTCGCCGACGCCGATCTGCTCCGGCTTGCCGAACACAACCACGACGCGTGCTCCGCCATCGCTCGACTCGCCAAGGCGGACGGTGCCGCCCGACCGTTCCGCGGTTCGAGCAACAATGTCGAGCCCGAGCCCGGTGGAACCCGATGAGCTGTGCCCACGCCTGAGCGCGCCGGAGGCGGTGAACCCCGGGCCGGCGTCTTCGACGATCAGCTCGGCGTGGCCGCCTTCGGTTGTTCGCACCCGGATCAGGTAGCCGACCCCTTCGTCGGTATGCGTGAACACGTTCCCGATGAGCACGTCGACCAACGCCCCCAGTGCGTCAGCAGACACCGGCACGTGATGATCGCCGGGCTCGGTGACCACTCCGGTTGGCCGGCCTTGCTCGTCGGCGAGCACTTGCCAAAACGCTGCCCGGTGATCGACAACGGCGCCGAGATCCGCAATTGCGGCCTTGTCGGAGGAACGCGACGGGCTGCGCGCTTCTTCGATCATCACATTCACCGCTGCCTCCATCCGCTCGACGTCGGCGAGCAGACTCACCAGATCGTCGCCGTCTGTGGCCGTTTCCACCTGGAGGCGCAACGCGGTGAGCGGGGTGCGCAATCGGTGGGAGAGGTCGGCCACCGATTCACGCTCTGTCTCGACCAGCTCTTCGAGGCGGCGTGCCAGGAAATTGAACGCCTCGCCCACGTCGGCGATCTCTTCAGGTCCTTCGGGCTCGACCCGCGTTTCTAGGTCGCCCTCGCCCATCCGGCGAGCGGCAGCGGACAGCTCGGACACCGGCTCGACGATCGATCGTCCCAACCGGTCAGCAGCGGCGACGGCGATAGCGGTCAGAGCGGCGCCGAGTGCGATGAGCATGCCCCAGGCGATCCCGACACCCTCCGACATCTCGTTGCTCGAGACAAAGCTGCGCACGACGATGGTTCCGCCGATCCTTGGGTCGGTCGAGACGAGGGGAACCAGCACCTCGGCGCCACCGGGGATGGTCGCGATAAGCGCGGCTCCCGCCATTGCCTGATCGAGATTGATTGAAGGGTCGAACGGTTCGCCGACGATGCTGCCATTGGCGAATACCACTGACGTGCCGGGCGGATCGGAGAAGGCGTCCAGCACCGCCTCGGCCAGCTCCGGATCGACCGCAGGTGCGCCACGCACCGAGCCGGCCACGCCGAGTCCGGCGGCGATGGACTGGGCGAAGAACTCGGCCCGGGTCAAAGCTCGGTTCTGCGCTTGATTCTTGACAAGGATGCCGAGCGGCACGAGAAAGGCGATGACCACGATCGACGTGATCGCCAGCGAAAGGAGAGCGAGTCGTTTCCTCATGCCGGTTCGACGATCTTGATACCAACCCCGCGGACGGTCTGCAGGTATCGACTCTCCGCCGCCGACTCGCCAAGCTTTCGTCTCAGCCAGGACAGATGAACATCGACGGTCTTCTCGCTGCCCCCGTAGGGCTGGCGCCATACTTCGGCGAGCAGCCGACGCTTGGTGATCACTTCGCCGGTGTGCTCAGCGAGATAACGAAGGAGATCGAATTCCTTCGGGCTCAGCTCGAGCACCTCCCCGTCCAACGATGCTTCTCGCGCCGCTCCGTCTATCACCAGGGCCCCGATCGTCACGGGCGAACCTCGCGGGGTGACGCTGGCTCGCCTGAGAACCGCACGCACTCGTGCCTCGAGTTGCTCGACCGAGAAGGGCTTCACCAAATGGTCATCGGCACCGGCATTGAGGCTGAGCACGATGTCGGGCTCCTCCCCCCTTGCGGTGGCGACGATCACCGGGACGTCGCTCACCGCCCTGATCATCTTCAGCAGCTCCATGCCATCGAGATCTGGAAGACCGAGATCGAGGATGACGAGATCCGGCGACAACCCGATCACGGTCTGAAGCCCATCCATCGCCGTCGCCGATGTGTGCACCTCGTGTCCTCGTGCGGCCAGCGCCTTGGCGGCGAGTTCGCGGATCCGTTGTTCGTCCTCGATTATGACGACGGCTGCCATCTCGATCCTTAGCAAAGCCTTAACAGTACATTAGAGCGGGGACAGCGAGGTGTGGAGCACGATGGCCGTAATGCGGCAGAGACTCCTCCTGGTCGCTGGCTGGATTGTTGCAGCCGTCGGTGCAGGAGTGGTGGCCTCGGGTGCAGTAGCCGTAGCTGGTGGACAGGTCTTCGACCGGCCCATCCGCCCGCTCAGCGCATCCGAGGTCGCGGCCCTCCCTGTCGACGAAACGGTGGCGGCCCTCGGCTCGAGCGTACGCCAAGCCTCCGGCGGCTCGCAGGCCGACGAAGGGGCCACCGGTGAGGGAGGTGGCCGCGATACCGCCGGCGCAAGCGGGTCTGAACACCCGGCCGGCCCAGGAGGAGTACCCGCAGGCGTCGCTGAGCCAGGGAGCCGCGACCTCGACCTACCGACCACGCCGTCAAAGGTGACCCACGTCCGCGGGGGGTCGGCGAGCATCACCACGGTCGGGGATCCTCAGATCCTATGGGCGACAGCTCGCCCTGGTTATGCCGTTGCCTTCCAATTCGACAACCAACACTTGATCGCGGTGACCTTCACCAGCGAGCGCCATCGATCGACGATCTCCGTGGGCCGTCTGCCGGACGGCGAGATCACCGTCGAGACCGCCGAGGAACCGATCAGGTGACCACTGCTACGCAGTGGTCCGTATCACGCCGAGCTACCAGCGCATCGCTGGCAGCTCACGCCAACGCAACCAGCTCCAGCATCGAATCATCGAAATACGCATGGTCGCCGTCGGGCATCAGGATGACCCGATCCGGGGCCAGGGCACCGACGAAGGCTGTGTCGTGGCTCACCAGGATGAGCGTCCCCTGATACTGGTCGAGCGCTTGCAACAAGGCTTCTTTGGCCTGCGGGTCGAGGTTGTTGGTCGGCTCGTCGAGAAGCAGCACATTGGGTCGACCAACCACCAGCCTGGCCAGTGCCAGCTTCGTCTTCTCCCCACCCGATAGGGTGCCGGCATCCTGGTCGACCTTGTCCGCCAGAAGGAAATGTCCGAGGATCGTGCGCAAATCCTGGTCAGGGACCGTAGACACCATCCGCATCAGCTCGAGCACCGAAACCTTGCTCCTTATGTCCTCGTGCTCCTGTGCGTAGTAGCCAAGCGACGCCCGATGCCCGAGTTCAACCGAGCCGAGGTCGGGTCGATCGATGCCGGCGAGGATCCGAAGCAGCGTGGTCTTTCCTGCACCGTTCAGACCCATGATGAGCATCCGCTCGCCGCGGTCGACATCGACATCGACATCGACGAACACCACATTGTCGCCAAATGCCTTAGCCAGGCCGGCAGCGCGAAGCGGCGTTCTCCCAGAAGTCGCAGGCTGGGGGAATCGCACCGAGACAGATCTATCTCGCCGCTCGACCGCTACCAATTGGTCCTCGAGTTTGCGAACCCGGGTCTCCCAGGTCCGCGCCCGCTTGGCCATCTTCTCCGATGAGCCCTTGAACCGCCTGATGCCCTCCTCGAGTCTTGCGATCTTCTCGTCCTGATGTTTGCGCTCACGCAAGCGCTGCCGGCGACGCCGCTCCCGTTCAGTGAGGTAATACGTGTAGTTGCCGCGGTAGGGCTCGATGCGCCCGCCGTCCACGGCGAGGACCGATGTGATCGACTCGTCGAGCAGGGCCAGGTCGTGAGACACGAGGAGAAGGCCGCCGGAGTACTCCGCCAGGTAAGTCATCAGCCACGCCTTTGCATCGAGATCGAGGTGGTTGGTCGGTTCATCGAGAAGCAGGGTGGTGGTCTCAGCGAACAGGATCCTCGCCAGTTCGACGCGGCGGCGCTGCCCGCCCGACATGGTCGCGACCGGCTGGTCGAGCTCGTCGGCGCCGATGCCCAAAGCGTGGGCGAACTGTTTCGCCTCCGCCTTGGCAACGTAGCCGCCGCGAGCGGTGAACTCATCCTCGAGCCGGCTGAATCGACGGATCAGGCGATCGCGATGGTCCCCGACCTGATCCTCCATCTCGGCTCGAGTCTCCTCCATGCGACGCTCCAATGCGCCGATGTCTCGCGCCTGGAGGACTCGCTCCAGCGCAGTCCCGTCCGGATCGGCCAGCTCGTCGAGGGCGGCCTCCTGAGAGAGGTAGCCGACCACGCCGTTGCTGACAATCGACCCGGACGCGGGACGACGTAGACCGGCGAGCGCCCTGAGCAGGGTGGTTTTTCCTGCGCCGTTCGGACCGACCAGTCCGGTCTTGTCCCCCGCCTGAACCGAGAAGGACACGGCGGAGATCAGCCGGCGTGCACCGGCGTCGATTGCGAGGTCACGGACAACAATCATGAGGGGTCAGGCTAGGACTGACCAGTCCTCATTCGTCAGCAAGAACGTCCACGGTCCTGGTTCGACTTGCGACTTGCGACTCGCGACTCGCTACGCCTCGGCAGACTGGGGGGCCGGCTCCCGCCGGTGACCATGAAGCTGGTAGTCGGTGACAAACGATATCACCTCGGTTGCGGGCAACGGCTTCGAGATCAGGAAGCCCTGGATGTTGTTGCACCCGAGTTCAATCAAGTCGGCCAACTGCCTTTCGCTATCAACGCCCTCGGCGAGCACTTCCATGCCAAGCGTCTTGGCGAGACCAATGATTGCCGACGACACCGCGATTCCATCGCTGTCGGCGAGCCCGTCGACCACGAACGAGCGATCGATCTTCAGCGTGTCGATCGGGAGGCTGGTCAGGTAGCCGAGCGACGAGTAGCCGGTGCCGAAATCGTCGAGGCTGATCGTCACTCCGATCTCGCGCAATCGCTCCAGGGCACCTCGCGTTTCACCAAGGTCGGTGACCAAGGTGCCCTCAGTCAACTCCACGTCGAGGTAATCCGGGCTGAGTCGCGCCGATGCCAACGAGGCAACGATGGTCTCGACCAGATTCCCCGCCCTGAACTGGCGCGCCGACACGTTCACCGACATTCTCATCGGCTGCAGACCGGCGTCGATCCACTCTCGCATCTGAAGACAGGCCTTGTCGGCGACCCACTGGCCCAAGGGAACCACCAGGTCGGTCTCTTCGGCGAGCGTGATGAACTCACCGGTCGGTACCGGGCCGAACTGGGGATGCGTCCAGCGCAGCAGCGCCTCGAGACCGATGACCTCCTGAGTCGAGACATCGACCTTCGGCTGATAGACGAGGAAGAGTTCGTCGTCGCTGTTGAGAGCCCTCCTTAGACCGTCGAGCAGCGCCAGACGTTTGATGGTCCGTTCCTTGAGCTCGCTGGTATAGAACTGGTAGTTGTTGCGGCCATCAGCTTTCGCACTGTACATAGCGATGTCGGCGCCCTTCAGCAGCTCGGCTGCAGTCTCACCGTCGAGCGGAAAGGCGGCGACACCGATCGACGACGTGATCGTGATGTCCTCGCGCCCCACCCGGTACGGTTCGGCAAGCGCCTTCAAGACGTTGGTCGCGACCTGGCCGGCGTCTTCGACGCGCCGCCCGCCCTCAAGAATTACGGTGAATTCGTCACCGCCGAGCCGAGCCACGGTGTCGGATTCGCGTACGGTTCCGACCAGGCGCTCGGCGACTTGGCGCAGCAAGGCATCGCCGACCTGGTGCCCGTGACGGTCATTGACCTCTTTGAACCCGTCGATGTCGAGGAACATCAGGGCAACGACGCTCCCATCACGGCGAGCGCCCGCAACCGCGTTCTCGAGGCGGTCGGCAAACAGGGTGCGGTTGATCAGGCCGGTGAGCGGATCGTAGCGGGCCAGGAAGTTGAGCCGTTGCTGGTCGAGCTCACGTTCGAAGGCGTGCGCTTCGGAGCTCTCTTCCCAGCTGGCCCGCACGCTCTTGGCCGCGGGACGGAACAGGAACAGCGCTTCGAGGGCGAGAAGGATGATGGTGGCAGCGAGCAGGAAATACTCTGTCTGCTGGAGGGCCCGAACTCGATCGGTGGAAGCCTTCCCGTGCGCCTCCACAACCGCCGCCATCGCCTCGCTGTAGCCATCGGCTGCGGTGTCAACGGCAAGAACCTGTTCGGTACTGGGGACACCCCCCGCATCGATGGTGACGACTACCGCCTCGGTCGCTTCGACGAGGGCTCCGAGAGCTCGCCCCGCGATGGTGAGGGCAGGTTGAACTTCGGTTTCGGCAAGCGCCGGCAGCTCGATCGTTTTGCCGGTCACGGTGACGGGCTCGCCATCCTGGAAGGCAACATGGACGGCGACGATCTCAGTCATCGCCACGGTGATGGCCGCGGAGTCGCCGGTGCCTGCCGCTGCGCTGGAAGTCAGTCGCACCACCCCGTCGGACCGGTTGCCCTGGCTGAACCCTTCCTCGAGGACGGCAGCGCCTTCCTGTTGGCGACCGAGGGCACCGGAGGTGATCAGGGTCGACAGAACGGCAAACACGGCAATCAGGACGAGCGCGAGCACATAGCGGCCGGCCGGCCGATCCGGTATATCCGACGGAGTCGTCGGTTCTCGTCGTGCGGCGGCATCCGCCTCCGCATCCGTGTAGTCAGACATAGTCCCTCAGCGTCCCAACATTCCTATCGGCACGATACCGGAGGGGTTGAGGAGACGCCTACAATCGCGAGCAGGAGCCTTAGAGGCTCCGCAGATAGCGCGCGATCCGGTCTCCGTCGGCGAGGCCAGTTGTAGAGCCGTGGCCCGATGTGGCCCGTGGCCAGGAGCGGGAAAACGGCTCCACTTCTGTCGAGACGACCGGTCACCGATCGGTGCGCGCTCTTGACCACCGAGGAGCCGTTCCCATGGATTCGTTTTGGAGTACGTTCTGGACACTGCTGATCTTTATCCCATTGCTTCTGCTGTGGGCGTTCGCGCTCATCGACCTATTCAGGAATCCAGAGGTATCCGGTCTGGCCAAGGCGTTGTGGGCGATCGCCATCGTGCTTGTGCCGATCATCGGAATGATCACCTATTTCGTCGTCATGTACCCGTCCGATGCCCAGGCCGACTCTGGGCCTTCGCCCGACCTCGCCGATCAACTCACCAAGCTTGCGGGGCTGCGCGACGACGGCGTACTGACAGAGGATGAGTTCCAGCGCGAGAAGGACAAGCTGCTCGGCGAGACTGCCACCGCCTGAGCAAAAAGTGCCCGGGGAGGGACTCGAACCCCCACGCCCCGAAGGGCAGCGGTGTTTAAGACCGCAGCGTCTACCGATTTCGCCACCCGGGCTCAGTTCGCGATCGTAGCTATCCCCGAAGAACGGCCGAGAGGCAACCTGTAGGCTGGATGCCCCCGACGACAATCCTTGGAGGCTGGGCAGTGAAGGTGTTTCCCCCCGAAAAGATCCGCAACGTCGCCCTGGTAGGGCACTCCGGTGCCGGCAAGACGACCCTTGCCGAAGCCCTGCTGTACCGAGCCGGCACCATCAAGCGTCTCGGGACCGTCGAGGAGGGGAACACCGTCACCGACTTCGACCCCGAGGAGCATGCTCGCGGCATGTCCCTCGGTCTTGCGCTTGCCCCCTTCGAGTGGCGCGGGCACAAGATCAACCTGATCGACACGCCTGGGTACGCCGACTTCGTCGGAGACGTGCACGCCGCGATGCGGGTAGCCGATCTCGCCGTATTTGTGGTTGACGCGGTCGACGGAGTTGAAGTGCAGACCGAATACGCCTGGAGGATTGCCGAGGAGCACCGGGTACCGCGGATGGTTTTCATCAACAAGCTCGATAAGGAGCGCTCGTCGTACGACCGCACCCTGACCCAGCTCCGCGACCGGTTCGGCGCAGGGATCGCCCCGATCGAGCTCCCGATCGGCGAACACGCCGAGTTTCACGGCGTCGCCGACCTGTTCAGGGACAAGGCATACCTCTATGACTCCGGTCAAGCAGAAGAGGGAAAGATTCCCGAGGAGATGGCCGACCGTGAGCATGAAGTCCACGACAACCTCGTCGAAGGCATCGTGGTGGCGGACGATGAGATGCTGGAGCGCTACCTCGACGGTGACGTTCCCTCGATTGACGAGCTCGAGCACACGATGGCGATCGGGATCGCCGATGCGAGCGTATTCCCCGTCGTCTGTGGTGCGGCGTTGGGCCCGATCGCGGTCGATCGGCTTGCCGATTTCATCGTCGAACTAGGTCCGGCACCGACCGACCGACCCCCGATCATGGTGGAGGTGGGTGATGAGCTGATCGAGATCGAGTCGGACCCCTCTGGAGATCCGCTCGTCTTCGTCTTCAATACCATCGCCGACCCCTACGTCGGGCAGATCTCACTGCTGCGGGTGCGCTCCGGCACGCTGAAACCAGACCTCACCCTCACCAACAGCCGAACCGGTACCGACGAGAGGCTGGCAAAGCTGGCAACGATGACCGGTAAGGAAACCGAGCTTGTCGACGCCGCGCCCGCCGGGGACATCATCGCGGTGGCGAAACTCACCCACACCGCAACCGGAGACACCCTCGCCCCGAAACACAAGCCGGTCCGGCTGCCCAACATAGAGCGCCCGAGCCCGGTGCTCGCCACCGCCCTCGTTGCAAAGACCCAGGCCGACGACGACAAGCTTGGCACTGCCTTGCGCAGGATCCTCATCGAGGACCCCACCCTCGAGCTCGAGCTGAGCGCAGAGACCAATCAGACTCTGCTGAAGGGTATGGGAGAAACCCACCTGCTCATCACCATCGAGCGCTTGGAGCGCAAATTCGGCGTCGGCGTTGTCACCGAACCGGTCAGGGTGCCGTACCGCGAGACGGTGACCCGATCGACCGAGGCCGAAGGCAAGTACAAGAAGCAGACCGGCGGCCATGGTCAGTACGGAGTTGCGTCGATCAAGCTCGCCCCAACCGCCCGCGGCGAAGGGTTCGAGTTCAGCGACGAGATCAAGGGTGGGTCGATCCCACGCCAGTTCATCCCAGCTGTCGAGAAGGGGATCGCGGAGACGATGGCCGAGGGCGGTGTCCGCGGCTTTCCCGTGGTCGACATCAAGGTGAGCCTCGTCGACGGCAAGTACCACTCGGTGGATTCGTCCGAGATGAGCTTCAAACAGGCCGGTCGGCTGGCGCTGCGAGCGGCGATGGACCAGGCAGGGCCAATCCTGCTCGAACCGGTGTCCAAGATCGTGGTCACGGTGCCATCGGACTACCAGGGAGATGTCATGGGCGATCTCTCCGGTCGACGCGGCCAACTCCAGGGAACCGAGACCACGGCGAACGGGCAGCAGAGGATCACCGCCCTTGTACCAACGTCGGAAGTCCTCAGCTACGCCATCGACCTGCGCTCCATCACCCAGGGGTGGGGTCACTTCGAGACCGCGCACGACCACTATCAGGAAGTACCCGCGCACATGGCAAACCAGATCTCAGCAGAGGACTGAGTACCAAGTACCAAGTACCAAGTACCAGAGGCTCCGCAAAATAGGCGCGATCGGTGTTTCTTGAAAAAGCCATTTGCGGAGCCGTGGCCCGAGCGGCCCGCCGCGAAGCGGCAAGAGCGGGAAAATGGATTCGCCTCCGTCGATACGACTGGCACCTATCGATGCGCGCTCTAGTACTCGTGCTCGACGAAGTTGGCCAGCAGATCCTTGCCGACGTCGGTCATGATGCTCTCCGGGTGGAACTGAACCCCTTCGATGGGCAGCTCGGTGTGGCGCACCCCTTGATTGACCCCGTCTTCGGACTGGACGGTCTCCACGAGGACATCGGGGATCTCGACCGCCGCCAAAGAGTGATATCTGGTGGCGGTGAAGGGGTTTGGCAGCCCGCGCAGCACACCGTCGCCGTCATGGGTCATCA
>CAXMPL010000146.1:0-5016 GCA_964195125.1 uncultured Kiloniellales bacterium
CGGTGACGAGCATCTCGCCGATGGGTTGATGATGGGCCTCGCCATCTCGCTGATGACGATCCCCGGCCTCGAGCTGATCAGCGAAAACTCCACGTTGCACTACCGATCCGAGGCGTTTTCAGCGCAGCAGTTGGGGCACGAGCTTGGCGTCAAGTACGTCCTGGAGGGAGGGGTGCAGCGGTCGGGGACGCGGATGCGGGTGATGACCCAGGTGGTCGACGTCGACACCGGGCGGACGGTATGGGCCGATCGCTTCGAGGCAACCCTCGACGATGTGTTCGAGGCGCAAGATCAGATCGTGTACGCCATCGTCGAGGCGCTCGACGTCGAGGTGATCTCGGCCGGTCCGGCGCGGATGTATCGCGCCAGCCTCGACGCCGACTCGGTGGAACTGTTGTACAAGGGCCTCCACTATCTGTCGCTCGGTACACCCGCTGATTTCGTCAGGGCCGAGGAGGAATTCGATAAGCTGATCGAGCGGTCACCCGAGGCACCGAGCGCCTACTCGTCTGCATCCATCGCACATTTCCTCAGCGCGATCAACGGCCCTCCGGAGGGAGCTGGCGAGCATATCGCTGCCGCAGAGGGAATGGCCCGCCGCGCCTTGGAGCTGAACGACCCGTCCGGGGTCGGTTATGCCATTCTTTCCTACGTACAGCTGCTGCACCACGACTGGGAAGGCGCCGCCGAATCGGCGGAGAAGGCAACCGCAGCACGGCCATCGTGCGACTTCTCGTTCGGTGTCACCGCCAGCGTGCTGCGCTACCTGGGACGGTGGGAGGATGCGGTCGAACATGCCGACCGTGCCACCAGATTGAGCCCGCTCTTCGCCGACTGGTACCAGAGCATCCGCGCCGACGCCTTCCTCGTCGGTGAGGAGTACGAGATGGCGGCGGACACCGCAGAAGGGGTGGTGGCGGGTGACGAAAACAACACCGAGGCGCTGCTGACGCTGGCGGCGTCGCAAGCTGCACTGGGGCGGGAACGCCATGCCGCAGCCGCTCTCAAGCATGCCAAGGAGACCAAACCAAGCCTCACCGCAGAAGGCCTACGTGAGAAACTCCCCTTCCAGGACGATTCGGCGGCGGATCGATTCATCGATCTGCTCGAAGATGCCGGCTTGACGTAGAAAACAGGGAGTCAATCAATGAAGTCATTGGGTCTGTAGACTCGCCAATTACCAGGAACGGAGAAAACCAATGAAACGATTCACCATTCCGCGTGTTGCCCACTGCTCGGACGGCTGGCAAACGTAGTCCCGGGCAAGACTGTCAAAACTGCCCTGAGAAAAGAACCCCCGGCATCCCGGGGGTTCTCGTTCGTGGACCATGACCCACTCTTCGAGGGTCGCGCCCATGGAGAAGGAAATCGTCATCGACGGTCGCTTTCGTGGACCACCCGACAGCGGCAATGGCGGCTACGCCGCAGGGGTGGTCGCCGAGGGTATCGAAGGGACAGCCGCAGTGAGCCTGCGAGTGCCGCCGCCGCTGGACACGCCGATGACCCTGGTCGGCGATGGTGCGGGGAGCAGGCTCATGCACGGCGAAGTGCTGGTCGGCGAGGGTTCCGCTACGACGCTCGCCCTGGAAGTCCCCCACCCTCCGTCACTCGATGAAGCGGTCGCCGGCTCACGGCGATTCGTTGCCGAGGGACACCTGTTCCCGATGTGTTTCGTATGCGGCCCCGACCGCGAGTCGCGCGACGCGCTGCGCATCTTCCCTGGGCCTGTGGAAGGATCCGAGATGGTTGCAGCGCCGTGGATCCCAGACACCTCAGTGGCCCGTCCAGGCGAGCCGCTCGATCGCCGATATGTGTGGTCGGCCCTCGACTGCCCCTCGTACTTCGGTCTCGGAACGAGTCCGATAGCGGTTCTAGGACGACTTACCGCCGAGATCGACCGGGTGCCGGTCGGAGGTGAACAGCTAATCGCCATGGGCTGGCCCATCGGCATAGAAGGCCGCAAACAGTTCTCGGGTTCGGCGCTGGCAACCCCAGACGGCGAGGTGATTGCCAGAGCTGCCGCGATCTGGATCGAGCTCAAGGAACCGCTGAGCTAAGAGCGCGCACCGATAGGTGACCGAGACCGGATCTTCCTGCGAAGCCTCTTAACACCCAATCATTGTCGAGCCAGAATGCGCCGTATCTCCGCCTCGTCGTCCTGGATGAGATCTCCGGACACGTCGATCGTTACGGAGTGGACGATGCCGGTGAAGGCGAACGGCGGCTTGTACTCCGGGCACACCGGCGCTCCCGGCGCCGCGCCCACATGGAAACCGGAGGTCAACCCGAGCGCTAGTGGTGTCGTCACCGGCACCTCGGCCTGGCCGACCAGCCGCCCGTCAAAATAGAGCTGACCGTTGCCCGGCGCTCCCTTGCCGTTTGCCACATCGGGCGGCCCGGTGACCTCGAACTCGAAACGAAGCTCGTGGCTTCCCTCGGTGACGTCCTCGGTCGACACCACGTAATAGAAGTCGCGCCCGACATAGTTGTGCACCCAGGTCAGTCGCCCAGCCTTTATGTACATGGCGTAGCCGCTGTCGATTCCCCCATGGGATGCGAGCATCCCTTCTGCCCCACCCGGCGGGATATCGACGAGCGCGGTGATCGAGTGTGGACGGTTGAGCACAATGGCCCCCGCATTGCCCGGCACCGCCTGGGTTCCCGGGTAGTAGGTGTAGCTGGTCCTGCCAACCGCGATCTGTGGCCTGGGCTCTGCGAAACGCTGCACTCCCCTGCCGTCGATCGGAAGCACATTGAATTTCCCGGCTTCGACGTACCAGGTGCCGATCATGGCGATCAGCCGGTCACGGTGCTCGGCGGCCACGTCGTGGTTCTCGGCGAAGTCCTCTTCGACGTGATACAGCTCCCAGCTCTCGGCGTCGAGCTCGGTAAGCCGGTCTTTCGAGATCGGCGATCCGAAGGGCAGCCCGGCCTCGGCGAAGGACGGTCCCGGCCACGGACAGACGGCTCGCCAACCGTCGTGATACAGGGATCGGTGTCCCATCATCTCGAAATACTGGGTGGTCCGCTTCGACGATACAGTGGCGCCATCGAAGGTGTGAGCGAAGCTGACTCCCTCGAGCGGTGACTGGGTGACTCCCTTGATCGAGGTCGGCGGCGTCAGATCCAGGGCCTCGAGCACGGTCGGCACCATGTCGACCGCGTGGGCGTATTGGGTGCGGATCTCGCCCTTGGCCGCGATACCGGCCGGCCAGTGGACGATCAATGGATCCGAGATCCCGCCCCGGTACGTCTCCCGTTTCCAGCGACGGAACGGAGCGTTGCCGGCCCAGGTCCAACCCCAGGCGTAGTGATTGAACGTCGTCGGGCCACCCAGGGCGTCGATGGCGGCGAGGTTTTCCTCGAGCGATTCCGGTACGTTGTTGAAGAACAGATTCTCGTTCACCGAGCCGTACGGTCCGCCCTCGGAGCTTGCGCCGTTGTCCGAGATCACCATGATCAAAGTGTTGTCCAGTTCGCCGATGGTCTCCAGGAAGGAGATCAGGCGCCCGATGTGGTGATCGGTGTGGGTGAGGAAGCCGGCGTAGACCTCCATCATTCTGGCGTAGAGGCGGCGCTCGTCGTCCGAAAGCGATTCCCAGTCTTGGACGTCTGGGTCGTTGCGGGACAGCTCGGTGTCCTCCGGAACGATCCCAAGCTTCTTCTGCTTGGCCAAGGCCTTCTCCCGGTACACCCCCCAGCCATCGTCGAAGGCTCCCTGGTATCGGTCGGCCCACTCCGCTCTCACATGGTGGGGTGCGTGCATCGCCCCTGTGCAGAAATACATGAAGAACGGCTTATCCGGCGCCACCTGTTTGGAATCGGCGATGAACAAGATCGCCTGTTCGGTGAGGTCCTCGGTTACGTGATATCCCTCTTCCGGGGTCCGCGACGGCTCCACCCTGTGGTTGTCGTGCCACAGCTCCGGGTAGTACTGGTGGGTTTCACCTCCGAGGAACCCGTAGTACCGCTCGAAGCCACGACCGAGCGGCCACCGGTCGTAGGGGCCGGCCGCCGAGGTCTGGTCTGCCGGTGTTAGGTGCCACTTGCCTATTGCATAGGTGTTGTAGCCGTGTTGCAACAGCATCTCGGGGAGGAACCCGTTCTCGTGAGGGATGTAGCCGTTGGCCCCTGGGAACCCGGTGGAGGCCTCGGTGATCGAGGCCAGCCCGTTGGAATGATGGTTGCGCCCGGTGAGAATGCACGACCGGGTCGGTGAGCACAAAGCAGTGGTGTGCATGTTGTTGTAGGAAAGGCCGTTGGCGGCGAGCCGATCGAGGTTGGGTGTCTCGATGGGACTGCCGTAACAGCCGAGCTGGGCGAAGCCGGTGTCGTCGAGCACGATGAACAGCACGTTCGGAGCGCCCTCCTTGGATCGCAGCGGCTCGGGCCAAGCCTGGGTCGACTCTTCTACCGTGCGTCCGATCACACCGGGAAATGCGCTTCCCGGTGGGTATTCCTCGAGGGTCATTCTCCGCCCCTTCTTTATCCGGCTCGTCCGTGCACTCGGCAGCGGCGAAGTTAGCAGCGCCTGCAGGTGCCTCGACCGGTACGGTCCTAGAGGCTCAGCCGATGGCGACGCACCGCACGTTGGGAAGACCTGTTGCCGCCACCGACCAGGTGTCGCCGCCGTCGGGGGACTGGTAGACGGTTCCGTCGCGATCGCCGATCACCACCGCGTCGCCGACTGCCTGCAGACACCCGGTGTTGATGTTGGTGGAAAACCACTCGGGCAGACCATCCTCGCAGCGTTGCAGATCCGCCCCCGTGAGGTCGGTGCGGTACACCGCGGCGTTCTCGCCACGATTGCTCCGCGACGCGGACACAAAGACCCGATCTCCCGACACGGCAACCGCACGGCAGTACGCGGCGTGCAGGCCGTCGGTGTGGAAGGTCCACGAGTCGGCGCCATCGCGACTGATGGCGACGCCGCGGGCGGTGGCGGCCAGCGCCGTCCCCGGCATGTCGGGGTGGGCGATGACCTCATGGACGTCGGCATGGATATCCATGGTGTCC
>CAXMPL010000147.1:0-14836 GCA_964195125.1 uncultured Kiloniellales bacterium
GGCGGCGATCTGACGTTCCTTGCGGATCTTCCTGCGCTCCCGCTCGGACATCATTCCCCAGATTCCGAACTTCTCGCTGGAAACGATGGCAAACTCCAGACACTCTGCTCGGACCTGGCAGTCGCGGCAGATGCCCTTCGCCGTACGGGTCGATGCCCCACGCTCCGGGAAGAACAGGTCTGGATCAGCTCCACGACAGTTGGCTAGATCCTGCCAGGCCATATCCAGGCCACCCGTTTGCAGGACTTCTAGGAGTTCGACAAGCATCATCTCTCCCTACGCCAATGTAATTACAACTCTGTAATTCTTGCACACCCTGCGCAGTCATGTCAACTCGGAGAGTGGCTTTTTGAAAGTTGCCGGTCGGCGCTCGCCAGCCACCGCCCGTTCGCCGGCCTCCGGCTCCCGGCCTCCAACCCGATGCGCACCGATGCCTCGAACTCGGCTCATCGGCCTCGACCCGATAGTTGACGGCGGCTGACCGGCGACCAGGAGCGGGTGACGAGCGAATAAGATCAAGACCTAGCAGGTAGATAAGGCGCCCTTTGACGACGAGCAACAGGAGAGCCGAGGTCAACCGTCGCTCAGGGTGGAGGGGGTGGCTCGGCCCCTTCTTCACTTCAGACCTCGGCCTCAAGTGGTTGATGGCCCTGACCGGCATCGGGCTGCTCGGCTACGTGCTGGCCCACATGGTCGGCAACCTCAAGGTGTTCTTCGGTGCCGAGGAGATCAATCTCTACGCCGAGTCGTTGCGCGAGCTGCTGTACCCGCTTGTCCCCAAGCAATCGATCCTCTGGCTGTTCCGGATCGGGCTCACCGCCATGTTCGTCTTCCATATCTGGGCTGCCTGGGTGTTGACCAACCGCAGCCACAAGGCACGCGGCGACATCAAATACCACGCCAAGCGTCAGTACGGCGCGGTCAACTATGCCAGCCGCACCATGCGATGGGGCGGCGTCATCATCCTGCTGTTCCTGATCTTCCACCTGGCCGATCTGACGTTTGGCTACGCCAACCCGGATTTCATCTCCGGCGACGTCTACAACAACATCGTTACCAGCTTCCAGTTCGCCCCAGTCGCCGTGATCTACATCGTCGCCCAAGTGTTCCTGGCGCTGCACATCTATCACGGGGCGTGGAGCTTGTTCCAGAGCCTCGGCTTGGCCAACCCACGCTTCAATGAATGGCGACGCTGGTTTGCGGTGGCGTTCGCTTTGATCATCCTGATCGGGAACACGTCCATGGTGCTGGCCGTACAGGTCGGGTATTTGAGTATATGAGAAGGGCCTCCAGGTGACAGCACCACCCTCGCCGATACTCGATGCGCAGGTCCCCGACGGCCCGATCTCGGCGAAGTGGGACCAACACCGCTTCGACACCAACCTGGTCAACCCGGAGAACCGTCGCAAGTACGAGATCATCGTGATCGGCACCGGGCTGGCCGGGGCTGGAGCCGCTGCCGCCCTCGGCGAGCTCGGCTACAACGTGAAGGCGTTCACCTATAACGACTCCGCCCGCCGTGCACACAGCATCGCTGCTCAGGGAGGGATCAACGCAGCCAAGAACTACCCAAACGACAACGACAGCATCTTCCGCCTCTTCTACGACACGGTGAAGGGAGGCGACTACCGCTCCAGAGAGGCCAACGTCTACCGGCTGGCGCAGGTCTCCAACGCCATCATCGACCAAACCGTCGCCCAAGGCGCACCCTATGCGAGGGAATACGGCGGGCTCCTCGACAACCGATCCTTCGGTGGGGCCCAGGTTGCGCGCACCTTCTACGCCCGCGGGCAAACCGGTCAGCAGCTCCTGATGACCTCGTATCAGGCGCTCGCTAGACAGGTCGGACTTGGCAAGGTCCAGGTATTCACCAGGACAGAGATGCTGGACGTGGTCACCAAAGACGGCAGGGCGGCCGGGGTGGTAGTGCGCGATCTGGTGACTGGAGAGATCTCGAGCCACTCCGCCCACGCCGTGGTGCTGGCGACCGGCGGGTACTCGAACGTCTACTTCTTGTCGACAAACGCCATGAACTGCAACGCCACCGCGGCGTGGCGTGCCTATCGCAAGGGTGCGCTTTTTGCCAACCCGTGCTTCACCCAGATCCACCCGACATGCATCCCGGCGAGCGACGAGTTCCAGTCGAAGCTGACCCTGATGTCCGAATCCCTGCGCAACGACGGCCGCATCTGGGTGCCGGCGAATCCGGACGATCCCCGCCCACCCAATGAGATTCCAGGAGCCGATCGTGACTACTACCTGGAACGGCAATATCCGACGTTCGGGAACCTCGTCCCCCGCGATGTCGCCTCTCGAGCCGCGATGCGGCTGATCGATGAGAACCGGGGCATCGGACCTCTGAAGAACGGCGTGTACCTCGACTTTGCCGATGCCATCGATCGCCTCGGCCGGGAGACCATCGAGGAGCGCTACGGGAATCTCTTCGAGATGTACCAGCGGATCACCGACGAGGACCCGTACACGGTCCCGATGCGGATCTACCCGGCGCCGCATTACACGATGGGTGGCTTGTGGGTCGACTACAACCTGCAAACCACCGTCCCCGGTCTATTCGCCGCCGGCGAGGCCAACTTCTCCGATCACGGCGCCAATCGGCTGGGTGCTTCGGCGCTGATGCAGGGTGTCGCCGATGGGTATTTCGTATTGCCGGCCACGATCTCTCATTACCTGAGCGATCGGCTCAACGTTGACCCGGTGCGGACCGACGATCCGGTATTCGTGGAGGCAGAGGCCGCGGTCGACAGCAAGATCGGGCGGCTGCTGGGCATCGGGGGAACCCGCTCCGTCGATCATTTCCATCGCCGCCTCGGCCACATCATGATCGATTACTGCGGTATGTCCCGCAGCAAGGAGGGGCTGGAGAAAGCCCTAGCTGAGATCGCAGCGTTGACCGAGGAGTTCTGGCGGGATCTCAAGGTGCTCAGCGACAACGAGTCGATGAACCAGTCGCTGGAACGCGCCGGCCGGGTCGCCGACTTCCTCGAGCTCGCCGATCTGATGGTACGCGATGCCCTCGATCGTGAGGAGTCGTGCGGGGGCCACTTCCGAGTTGAACACCAGACCGAGGACGGCGAAGCGCTGCGCGATGACGAGCACTTTGCCTTCGTCTCCGCCTGGGAGTGGCAGGGGGATGGTGTGGCGCCTATCCGCCACAAGGAGCCGCTCACCTTCGAAAATGTCGAACTGACCCAGAGGAGCTATAAGTAGTGGATCTCAAGCTCCGCGTGTGGCGGCAGACAAAGGGGAACGTCGCCGGCGAGTTCATGGACTACGCGGCGACAGACGTCAGCCCTGAGGCGTCGTTCCTCGAGATGCTCGATCAGGTCAACGAAGGGCTCAACGACGCCGGTGAGGATCCGATTGCCTTCGACAGCGACTGTCGCGAGGGGATCTGCGGCGCCTGCGGGCTGATGATCAACGGCAGCCCGCATGGCCCGCAGCGCGGAACCGCTACGTGCCAGCTACACATGCGCAAGTTCACCGATGGCCAGCTGATCACTATCGAACCGTGGAGAGCAGCAGCCTTCCCCGTGATCAAAGACCTCGTCGTCGACCGGAGCGTATTCGACGACATCATCGAGTCGGGTGGGTTCATATCGGCGAACATCGGCAGCGCCCCGGACGCAAACGCGGTGGCGGTCCCGCATACCGCGGCCGAATCGGCCATGGATGCGGCTGCCTGCATCGGGTGCGGCGCCTGCGTCGCCGCCTGCCCAAACAGCGCAGCCAATCTGTTCACCGCAGCGAAGATCACCCACCTCAACCTGCTTCCGCAGGGCCAGCCGGAGCGCTATGTGCGCACGGTGGCGATGGTGGAGACCATGGAGGAGTACTTCGGCTCGTGTACCAACTTCGGTGAGTGCGAGATCGCATGTCCCAAGAACATCTCGATCGACGTGATTGCTTGGATGAACCGAGACTTCGTGGCGGCCCAGTGGAAGAACCTCCTGAAGGCGGGACAGGCCTAGAGAGTCGCAAGTCGCAAGGCCTGCGTATTACGTATTGCGTAATACGTGCACCGAGCCAGAGGTCTTCGTAATACGTTGTACGTAATACGGAGTACGTCCCCGAATCGCCGGCACGGCCGAACGCTACAATTCGGCATCTCACGCAAGAAAGGATCTCTCAATGGCCAAGTTCCTGACCGTGGAACACATGGAGGCGGGTACCGAGGCGCTGAATGGCGACGCTGCCTTCCAGGGAGCAATGGCGAACGTCGACCTTGGGCTCCAGTTCAACGTGACTGGTGGTCCCGACGGAGATGCGGCCTATTACCTCCAGATCTCTGACGGTGCCGCCACCTTGGAACTCGGTGAGCTGCCAGATTTCGACGCATCTGTTGCCAGCGACTACGAGTCGGCGTCTGCCATCTCACAAGGTGATCTCAACATCCAGATGGCTTTCATGACCGGCAAGATCAAAGTCGGCGGCAATATGGCCAAGGTGATGATGCACCAGGGTCTCATCAACGAATTCGCCAGGGTTTCGAGCGGGCTCGATCTGGATTATTGAGCCCAAAAGAAAAGGGCGCCCGCAGGCGCCCTTTCTCTCGTTTGCGGTTCTGTCTTCTCTAGCCCGGCTTTACGCGATCCTTGAAACCTTGCCCCGCTTTGAATGCCGGAACCCTGGTCGCCGGCACATACACCGGCGCACCTGTTTGCGGATTCCTGGCCGTACGCGCCTTGCGGTCGCGTCCTTCGAAGGTGCCGAAGCCAGTGATCTGGACCTTGCCCTGGGTGACGACACCACCCATGATGACGTCGAGCGTTTCGTCGATCATCTTGGCCGACAACGCTTTCGATTCACCCGTATTGCGGGCCACCGCCTCGATCAACTCACCCTTGTTCACAGTGAACCTCCTTGGTCGCTGAGTGAATGACAGCGGTGTAACCCTAAACGTCGCCGTCATCGTTTGGCAAGAACCCTTGCACAGTACGGAATCTTGGTTTCGCGTTCTGCTGAGGCGAGGCGAAGCCGAGCCGGGGCCCGAGCGGCCCGCCGCGAAGCGGCAAAAGCGTGAAAACACCGCACAGCCTTGCCCCAGAGGCAGGACAGGCGGCGCGGCTTCTTAGTAGTCGATCTGATCCAGATCGGCGACCTTGGCCTTCACCGCGTCACCGGCTGCGATCAACTCGGCGAGCTCGTCCTCCGCCAGCTTGACCTCTCGGATCTCGGTAACCCCACCGGCACCCACCTTGGCGAGAACACCCAGATAGACGTCGTCGATACCATATTCGCCTGTGAGCCAGGCACAGATCGGCATTTCTTCATCGGTGTCGTTGATAACGGCCTCGACCATCGCCGCCGCTGCGGCCGACGGGGCGTAGTAGGCACTTCCGGTCTTGAGCAGGCCAACGATCTCGGCGCCGCCGCCGCGAGTGCGCTCCACGAGGCGAGCGATCGCGGCCGAGTCGAGAACATCGGCAAGCGGTTTCCCGTCGATCCCGCACAGAGAAGTCACCGGCACCATGGTGTCGCCGTGGCTTCCAAGGGTGACCGCCTTCACCGAAAGGATATCGGCACCCGTTTCCTCGGCGATGAAGTGGGCGAGGCGCGCCGAGTCGAGCATCCCGGCCTGTCCGATCACCCGGTCCTTTGGAAACCCTGAGACTTCAGCGACGAGGGCGGTCATCTGGTCGAGCGGGTTGGTCACGACGATGATTACCGCATCCGGGGAGCGCTCGACAATGCGCTCGGTGACATCCTTGACGATTCTGGCGTTGACCTCGAGCAGATCCATTCGGCTCATTCCGGGCTTTCTAGGGAGCCCGGCGGTGATCACAACAACGTCGCTGCCTGCCGTGCCCGCGTAGTCGTTGGTGCCGGTGACCATCGTGCGATAGCGGACGATGGAGCGCGACTGGTTCATGTCGAGGGCGAGTCCCTGTGGGAGCCCCTCGACAATGTCGATCATCACCACCTCACCGACGATGTCGGCCTCGGCAAGGCGCTGTACGGTGGTCGATCCGTACTTTCCTGCACCAACAACGGTGACCCTGGACATGTGGCGAACTCCTTAGTTGATAGGGTGAGATTACTTGGGCAATTGCCCGGCTGAATTGGGCCGAAAAGAACGAGACGCAAGACGCAGCATTCGCCTCCAGGAGACTTGAGACCTGCGACTTGCGACTGCGGCCCGAAGGGCCGGCGCTACATCCTCTCAATCACTGCGTCGGCGAACTCGCTGGTCTTTACCTCGGTGGGGTCGTCCATCAACCGGGCGAAGTCGTAGGTGACGATCTTGTCCTCGATGGTCGCCTCCATGCCCTTGACGATGAGGTCCGCAGCCTCGTTCCAACCCATGTACCGGAGCATCAACTCTCCGGACAGGATCACCGAACCCGGGTTCACCTTGTCCATTCCTGCGTACTTTGGCGCAGTGCCGTGCGTTGCCTCGAAGATGGCGTGGCCGGTGTCGTAGTTGATGTTGCCGCCGGGAGCTATCCCGATCCCGCCGACCTGGGCGGCGAGGGCATCGGAGACATAGTCACCGTTGAGGTTCATGGTTGCGATCACGTCGTACTCGTCGGGCCTGGTGACGATCTGCTGGAGGAAGGCGTCGGCGATGACGTCCTTGACCATGATCTTGTCGCCTGGGTCGCCGCCGCTGTCCTCCCACGACACTGCCACATCCGAGAACTCGTCCCGAACCACCTCGTAGCCCCATTCCCTGAAGGCTCCCTCGGTGAACTTCATGATGTTGCCCTTGTGGACGAGCGTGACCGAATCCCGGTCGTTGTCGACCGCGTGCTGGATTGCGGCCCTGACCAAACGTTTCGTGCCGGTCTCTGATATCGGCTTTATCCCGATCCCGCTATCGGACCGGATATCCCATCCATACTCCTCCTCGAGGAATGTCAGTAGGCGCTTCACCCCCTCGGTATTGGCCTCGAGCTCTTTGCCGGCGTAGACATCCTCAGTGTTCTCCCGATAGATCACCATGTCGATCAACTCGGGGTGTTTCATCGGAGAGGGGACACCCTCGTACCAACGTACGGGTCGAAGACAGACGTAGAGGTCGAGCATCTGGCGGAGGGCAACGTTGAGGCTGCGGATCCCTCCCCCGACCGGGGTGGTCAACGGGCCTTTGATCCCAACCAGGTACTGGCGAAACGCCTCGATCGTTTCCTCGGGGAGCCACTCGCCGGTTTCGTTGAATGCCTTCTCTCCGGCGAGGACTTCCTTCCACTCGAGCGCGCGATCTCTGCCATACGCCTTGTCGACCGAGGCGTCGAGAACGCGCTGTGCTGCGGCCCAGATATCAGGGCCGATGCCGTCTCCTTCGATGAAAGGGATGATCGGGTGGTCCGGGACCTCAAGTCCGTCGGCTCCCATAGTGATCGCGTCTGCCATGCGCGGTGCTCCTCTGCAATGGGGAGCCGTGATTATCCCAGAAGTGGGCCCGTTCCGATCGGCCGGCCCTCCAAGACTCGGGCACCCCATCCGTTCTGTGGGCTGTCAGGCCCGGTATCCGGTCCCACGAGCCCAGGGCTCGCAGGCCCGGTATCCGGTCACCCGAACCCAGGGCTGTCAGGCCCGGTATCCGGTCCCACGAACCCAGGGTTGGCAGGACCGCTAGGCAGGTCGCTCGGCCAGGGCCACGGTATTGGCGAGCAGCGACGCGATCGTCATTGGACCGACGCCCCCGGGCACCGGGGTGATGGCGCCAGCGATCTCCAGCACAGCATCGAAGTCGACATCGCCCACGAGCCCCTCACCATCGCGATTGATCCCGACATCGATCACGGTCGCACCCGGCTTGACGTAGTCCGAATCGATGATCTGTGGCCGCCCCACCGAGGCCACCAGGATGTCCGCCTGTCGGCACACTTCGGCGAGGTTGGGGGTTCTGGAGTGGGCCTGGATGACGGTGGCGTCGACCCCTTTCTGACCCAGCAGCAGCGCCATGGGGCGGCCAACGAGGAACGAGCGCCCGACGACCACTGCGGTCCGCCCCGCCGTTGCGATGTCATAGTGGGCGAGGATGCGCATGATCCCTCCCGGGGTGGCCGGCAATGGCCCGGGGCGGCCCATGACGAGCAGCCCGAGGTTGAACGGGTGCAGACCGTCTGCGTCCTTCGTCGGTTGGATGGTCTCGACGGCTCCCTCGGCATCGAGCCCATCGGGCAGTGGGAGCTGGAGGATGATTCCATCCACCTGCTCGTCGGCGTTCAGCTCGGCGATCACGCTCTCGATATCTGCCTGTGAAGCGGTATCCGGGAGGTGGCGGTCGATCGAGATCATCCCTGCTTTCTGTGCCGCCCGGTGTTTGTTGCGCACATAGATCTGTGACGGCGCATCATCACCAACCAGGATTGTGGCGAGGCCGACCTGCTTGCCGGCCTTGCCGAGCGTCGCCACCCGGTCGGCGACCTCGCCCCTGACCACGGCGGCGGTTTCGGTCCCGGAGAGAATGGTGGCGCTCAATGGAGGAAATGCCTTCTACCGGTGAACACGATCGCCATCTGGCGAGCGTTGGCGGCTGCGATGACCTCATCGTCCCTTATTGATCCACCTGGCTCAACCACCGCGGTGACACCGGCCGTGGTGAGTAGCTCGACGCCATCGGGGAAGGGAAAGAACCCGTCGCTGGCGGCGACCGCGCCGTCGGACCGGTCCCCGGCTCGGGACAGGGCTCGCTCGGCGGCCCCGATCCGGCTCTGATCCCCGGCACCGACGCCGATGGCGGCTCGGTCCTTGGCGACGACGATCGCGTTCGACTTGGTGTGAGCGACGACCGTCCATGCAAACCTGAGATCGACAATCTCGTCGCTCGTCGGAGGGCGCTCCCCCGCCACCGTCCAACCATCGGGAAATCCGTCGCCGCCGAGCTGTACCCGGTCGCGTTCCTGGACCAGGTAGCCACCGTCGATTCGGCGTACATCCAGATCCCGGGTACCGGCAAACGGCGCCTCCAGCACCCGTAGGTTCTTGCGCTTGGCAAGGATTTCCGCCGCATCCTGTGTCACCGAAGGAGCGATGACCACCTCGACGAAGTATTCAGCGATCCGGGATGCCGTTGCGGCGTCCAATTCTGCATTGAGCGCGATCACGCCTCCGAACGACGACAACGGGTCGCATTCCCACGCTGCCAGGAACGCGTCCGCTGCGGTGTCCGACTCGGCGGCGCCGCACGGGTTGGCGTGTTTGATCACGACGGCCCCCGGCCGAGCCAGGTCGGCCACCAGCCGCCACGCCGCCTCGGTGTCGGCGTAGTTGTTGAACGACATCGCTTTGCCCTGGAGCTGGTCGGCACGGAGCCACCACCCCTCCCCTTCTCGCTCGGCATACAAGGCGGCGAATTGATGCGGGTTCTCGCCGTAACGCAACGTCGCCGTGTGATCAAGGACGCTCGATACATCCCCGAAGCCCTGGTCGCCCTCGAACCAGGAGGCGATCGCGGCGTCGTATGCGGCCGTGGTGGCAAAGGCAGCGTCGGCGAGGGCTCGGCGCAGTTCCGCTGAGAGCCCGCCGGTCTCGACGGCTTCGGCGACTTCGTCGTACCGATCAGGAGACACCACCACCCCGACCCACCGGTGGTTCTTGGCTGCGGCACGGATCATGGTGGGACCGCCGATGTCGATCTGCTCGATCGCTTCGGCATCGCTTGCCTCGCCGGCGACGGTCTCCTCGAATGGATACAGGTTGACGACGACGAGCTGGAAGGGATCGATCCCCCGGGCCTCGAGATCGCCGAGGTGCTGGTCATCACCCAGGTCGGCGAGGATCCCACCGTGGATGTTGGGATGGAGCGTCTTGACCCGTCCACCAAGCATCTCGGGAGCGGCGGTGACGTCGGCAACACTTGTCACCGGGATCCGGGCATCGCTGAGGTGGCGAGCCGTTCCGCCCGAAGAGACGATCTCAACACCGGCGGCGTTCAGACGCTCGGCGAAGTCCACGAGGCCGGTCTTGTCGGATACCGAGATGAGGGCTCGGTTGACCGGAACGGTCGTCATCGACCCTCCCAGACCACGCGTCGGCCTTCGATGACCAGCTCCCCACAGGACAGGGCATCGACCACCTGCGGGTACACCCGATGCTCGACCTCCCGGATGCGGGCATGCAGCGTTCCCTCGTCGTCGTCGGCAAGGACCGGGACCGGTTCCTGATAGATGATCGGGCCGTGATCGACCTGTTCGTCGACAAAGTGCGCGGTGACGCCGGTGATGGCGACGCCGTGGGCGAGACTTTCCCGAACGGCGTTGGTGCCGGGGAACGATGGCAGCAAGGCAGGGTGGATGTTGATGATCCGGTTGGGGAACCGATCGATGGCTACCGGCGCCAGCACGCGCATGAACCCGGCCAGGATGAGCGCTTGCGCTTTATGGCGGTCGGCGATATCGCAGATGGCGAGGCTGAACTGATCCCGTGACTCGTAGTCACTCCAATCCACGACCTCGGCAGGGATACCCGCGGTGGCGGCGCGGTCCAAGGCCTTGGCATGGGGCCGATCGGAGATCACCACCACCACCTTGGCGCCGTAGCCAGGGTCCTCAGCGGCGTCGATGATGGCCTGCAAGTTGCTCCCGGTCCCGGAAACGAGGACGGCGATGGGGTAACGCGAGGTGGACATCCGTCCGGGATGTTACGTCGCCGCTTCCGATTCCCCGCGGTGGCCCGCGCGGCCTGCAGCCGAGAGCGGGAGAACTAGCTCCACTTCTGTCGAGACAACCGGTCACCTATCGGTGTGCGCTCTTAACGCACGCGCCGAGCCACCCATCGGTCGTGCAAACAAGGGGTTCAAGGCGGTCTGTATGCAGGCGCGATGGCTACGACGGGACAAGAGCCTGCAACATCGCCGCGCCCATGTCGGTCGGGGTGGGGGCGATGACGACCCCGGCTCCCTCCAGCGCGGTGATCTTTGCATCCGCCGTCCCCATCCCACCGGAGATGATGGCCCCGGCGTGGCCCATGCGCTTCCCCGGTGGAGCCGAGGTCCCGGCGATGAACCCGGCTACCGGCTTGGTCATGTTGGCCTCGATCCACGCCGCCGCCTCTTCCTCGGCGGTGCCGCCGATTTCGCCGATCATCAGCACCCCGTCAGTGGCAGGGTCTTCGTTGAACATGGCGAGGCTGTCGACGAAGTCGGTGCCGTTGACCGGATCTCCGCCGATTCCGATCGCGGTCGTCTGCCCAAGCCCGTTGAGCGTCAACTGGTACACCGCCTCGTAGGTGAGGGTGCCCGACCTGCTCACCACGCCGATCCGGCCAGGAGTGTGGATGTAGCCGGGCATGATCCCGATTTTGCATTCCCTCGGAGTGGTCACGCGGGGGCAGTTCGGTCCCACCAGCCGGGTGGCCTTGCCCTCCAGATATCGCTTCGCCCGCACCATGTCGGCAACCGGGATCCCCTCGGTGATGGTCACCACCAACGGCACCTCGGCATCGGCAGCTTCCATGATGGCGTCGGCGGCGAACGGCGGCGGTACGTACACGACGGAGGCGTCGGCGCCGGTCGCCTCGACCGCGGCGGCGACGCTGCGGAAGATGGGAAGCTCGACCCGGTAGGTGTCCTCGCGCCCTGGAACGCCGGAGTGGTCTGTCTCCCCCTCGAAGACCTCGGTCTCGCCGGCACGGCTCGGGTGTACCGCCCCCACCATGGTGGTCCCGTATGCAATCGCGGTGTTGGTGTGGAATCGGCCGGTCTTGCCCATCCCCTGGATCAGCACCTTGGTGTCATTGCCGACCAGAACGCTCATGTCAGCTCCAGGATCTTCTCGGCGCCGTCTTTCATGTCGGCAGCGATCACGAGGTTTAGGCCGGACTCACCGAGGATTTGCTTGCCAAGCTCCACGTTGGTTCCTTCCAGGCGGACCACCAGCGGCACCTCAAGCCCGACCTCTTCGACGGCGGCAATCACCCCCTCGGCGATGGTGTCACAACGCATGATCCCGCCGAATATGTTGACGAAGATGCCCTTCACGTTTGGATCGGCGGTGATGATCTTGAAGGCGGCGGCGATCTGGCCCTTGTCGGCACCACCTCCGACGTCGAGAAAGTTGGCTGGCTCACCGCCGACGGTCTTGATGATGTCCATCGTGGCCATGGCCAGCCCGGCCCCGTTGACCATGCACCCGATGTCGCCGTCCAGCTTGATGAACGACAGTCCGTGCTCCGTGGCCTCGAGCTCGGCGGGATCCTCCTCGGTGGCGTCTCGAAGCGCCGCGATCGAGGGGTGCCGATACAGCGCGTTGGCATCGAACGCGACCTTCCCGTCGAGTGCCATCACCTCCCCATCGATGGTGACAACGAGCGGGTTGATCTCGACGAGGTCGGTATCGAGCTCAACCGCCGCCCTGGCGAGGCCATGGAGGAACCGGACACCGCTTTTCAGGGTATCGCCTTCTAACCCCAGGCCGTAGGCGATCGACCGTGCCTGGAACGGCAAGAGGCCGAACCCGGGATCGATCTCCTCGGTGATGATCTTCTCCGGAGCGTTGGCCGCAACCTCTTCGATCTCGGTGCCACCCTCGGTGGAGGCCATCACGATATTGCGCGACGTGGCCCGGTCGAGGAGCACCGACAGGTACAGCTCGCGGTCGATCTCGATACCCTGCTCGATGTAGAGACGATTGACCTGCTTGCCGTCTGCGCCGGTCTGGATCGTCACCAGCGTCGAACCCAGCATGTGCTCGGCCAACTCCCTGACCCGCGCCTCGGCGGCTTCGATGCCCCCGTCGATCCCGTCGGTGACGACACTGACGCCGCTGACGTCCGGATGCTCCTTGAAGTGGCCCTTGCCCCGCCCCCCGGCGTGGATCTGGGACTTGACAACGACGACAGGGTTTTCGCTCTCCTCGATCAGCGGACGCACCGCCGCTACCGCCTCGTCGACGGTGGTTGCCACCCGTCCCAACGGCACCGCGATGTCACGGGCGGCGAAGAGCTCCTTTGCCTGATATTCATGGATGTTCACTCGGGCCCGCTCCCACCGGCGAGGTTATCCGCCACCCACTGCTCGATCTCTCCCAGCGGAGTCCCTGGGGTGAACACGGCGGCAACGCCGGCCTTTCGTAGCGGCTCGATGTCCGCCTCGGGGATGATGCCGCCGCCGAACACCACGATGTCTGACGCACCATGGGCGGCGAGCGCCTCCACGACCCTTGGGAAAAGTGTCAGGTGCGCCCCGGACAGGGTCGACAAGCCGACTCCGTCCACATCCTCATCCACGGCGGTGCGTGCGATCTGGTCGGGTGTTTGGTGGAGCCCGGAGTACACGACCTCGCACCCGGCGTCGCGCAGGGCTCGCGCCACCACCTTGGCGCCGCGATCGTGGCCATCCAGGCCGGGTTTGGCGATGAGGACGCGGGCTGCCATGCGGAGAAAGGCTAGTTGGCGGTGGGGGTTGTTCGATCGAGACGCGACCGTACGCGAACCCAGGGCTGACAAGCCCGTATACGCCGGTGTTTTGGTGCAGCGCATCCCTGACACATGTCGCGGGGCATCCCTGACAGTGTTGGGGCCATGTGGAGTGAGATTGCCATGAGTGTGCGTCGTGCCATCGCGGAGGCGGATGTGTCGACGTTGAATGTGGCTGCGTTTTGTCGTCTCCATGAGATCAGCCGTGACCGGTTCTATGTGATCCGGCGCCGCTACCAAGCCGAGGGTGAAGCCGGGTTAGCGCCCCGGTCCCGGGCGCCGCATCGGGTCGCCAACCGAACCCGGGACGACGTCGAGGACCTGATTGTCGAGTTACGTAAAGAACTCACCGAAACCGGCCTCGATGCGGGGGCCGCGACTATCTGGTGGCATCTGGGACAGCGAGGCGTCACCGATGCGCCGTCGGAGGCGACGATCTGGCGGATCCTGACCCGTCGCGGCTTTATCACCCCCGACCCGAAGAAGAAACCGAAACGGGCCTGGCGTTCCTTCGCTGCTGACTACGGCAACGAACGGTGGCAGATCGACACCACCCACTGGGAGCTCGCCGAGGGCACCGAGGTATCGATCATCAACATCGTCGATGACTGCACCCGGGTCTGTGCGGCTTCGATCGCCTTTGACCACACCACTACAGGGGTCGATGCTTGGGAAACCCTGCTCGCTGGCGCCAAACAGTGGGGAATCCCCGCATCGGTGCTGTCGGATAACGGCGCCGAGTTCACCGCCAAAGTATTCGGCGACAACCTAGCCGCCTTAGCGATCGAGACCGGGCATTCCCGCCCCTATCACCCCCAGACCTGCGGCAAAGTCGAACGGTTCCACCAAACCCTGAAACGGTTCCTCAGAGCCCAAACCGACCCCGCCACCATCGAAGAGCTCCAAGACGACCTCGACCGGTTTCTCATCATCTATAACCACCAGCGGGCGCATCGCAGCCTCGGACGCCGAATCCCCGCAGAAGTGTTCACCGACACCCCCACCATCGGACCATCCACCACAGCAGCGGGCCAACCTACCCGCATCCACCACAACACCGTCGACCGGAACGGACGAGTCGAGATTCCCGGCCCCTACGCCATCTCCCTGGGGAACCGATACGCCGGCGCCACCGCCACCACCATCCAAACCGGCAACCACGTCCACGTCTTCATCAACCACCAGCTCGCCAGAGAACTCACCATCAACCCCAACCAGCGAACCCAACCACTCCACAACCGACCAGGAAGACCCACCACATGAAGTGTCAGGGAACACCCGCGACATGTGTACGGGATGACCCGCGACACTACAGCGTCGGATTCCGGACCCCTGAGCCCTGGGTTGGCAGGCGCGCTAGGCAGGTCCCCAGCCGCCACCCCCGGGGGTGAGTACGCGGAGGCGGTCCCCCGGCTCCACCTCGAGGGTGCACTTCGCCTCCAGCCGTTCGGCA
>CAXMPL010000148.1:0-5198 GCA_964195125.1 uncultured Kiloniellales bacterium
TTCTCCATGATCTGCGCCGATATCTCGGCCCCGTAGCCCAGGAACTCGTTGTCTTCGTAAACGATCAACACCTTGCTGGTTCGCTCGACTGCGGCGTTGATCGATGGCCAGTCGAGCGGCTTCAGCGAGCGCAGGTCGAGCACGCTCACCTCGATCCCCTCCTCTGCCAGCCGGTCGGCGGCCTCGACTGAGAAGTGTGCCATCGAGCCATATGCGATGATGGTGAGATCAGCGCCGTCGCGCCGCAGTGCGGCCTTACCCAGCGGGACGCGATGATCGCCGGAAGGCAGGGGACCGGTAGCGAGCCGGTACAGCTTCTTCGGTTCCAGGTACATCACGGGATCTGGGTCTTCCACTGCGGACAGGAGGAGCCCCTTGGCGTCGGAAGGCGTGGACGGCACGACGACCTTCAACCCGGGGATGTGGGCGTATAGGGCCTCGATCGACTGGCTGTGGTAGAGCGCACCGTGGATCCCGCCGCCGTAGGGGACCCTTACCACCATCGGGCACTCCCAGCGACCATTGGAGCGGTAGTGGATCTTGGCGGCCTCCGACACCAACTGGTCGAAGCCGGGGTGGATGAAGTCGGCGAATTGAATCTCGAGGATCGCCTTTGTGCCAGTTGCTGCCATGCCGATCCCCAATCCGATGATGAGCGCCTCGGAGATCGGGGAGTTGAACGACCGGGAGGTTCCGAAGGCATCGGTGAGCCCTTCCGTGGCCTTGAACACACCGCCCTTGGGATCCGCTACGTCCTCGCCGAATGTGACCGTGTCCTCGTAGAGGCCCATAACGTGATGGAGCGACCTGTTGATGGCGGTGATCAGATTGACCTCCTCGCCGATCGGCTCCCTCTCGATCGTGTCCACCGGCTCGACCGGTGTGATCGGCGCCGCATAAACGCGGCTGAGCGCATCTTCGGGATCCGCGGCGCCCTCGGCCCGCTCGGCAGCGGCCGCGACCGTGCTCGCGGCCTCGCGGTCAATGGCCTCCTCGGCGGCGATGTCGAGAAGGCGGTGTTCGACGAGGTAGCGGCGGAACGCTGGGATCGGGTCCCTCTTCCTCCACTGCTCGACCTCCTCTCGGGTTCGGTACAGCTTGTCGTCGTCGTCGGACGTGTGGGCGTAGTAGCGGTAGGTCTTGGCCTCGATGAGGGTGGGACCTTCGCCCACCCTGGCCTTGCCGATGGCCGTCGCCATCGCCCCGTATACCGTGAGCAGGTCATTGCCGTCGACAACGAGGCCTTCGATGCCGTAGCCGCCGGCGCGAGCGGCGATCTGGCCGGCGATCTGGTCGCTCTCTGGGACCGAGATCGCATACATGTTGTTTTGGATCAGAAAGATCACGGGCAGGTTGTGGATGCCGGCAAAGTTCATCGTCTCGTGCCAGTCACCTTCCGAGGTCGAGCCTTCTCCGCCGGAGACGAGAACGATGCCGTCGGTTCCGCCGCGTTTCAACTCATAGGCGATGCCGGCGGCGTGCGGGTACTGGGTCGCGATCGCCGAGGAGTGGGTGAAGATATTGAGATCTGGCTCCGACCAGTGGTTCGGCATCTGTCTGCCGCCGGACGCGGGGTCGCCTTTCTTGGCGAACACGCCAAGGAAAATGTCTTCGGCGCTCACCCCGAGTGCGATATTGAAGGCGACGTCCCTGTAGTAGGGGAGGGACCAGTCCTTTTCCGGGTCGAGGGCATAGGCCGTCCCCACCTGAGCGGCCTCGTGGCCCGCTCCCGATACGACGAAGGGGACCCTGCCTTGCCGGTTCAGTGCCCATATGCGGTCGTCGAGCTTGCGGGCGACCACCATCATGCGGTACATCTGGAGCAGGTCGTTATCGCTGAGGCCGAGCGCGGTGTGGTCGCCGATGGTTTCGAGCTCGACGGTCATTTCAGACCTCCCCGATGGTGCCCCGGCCGCCGCTTGAGCCGGAGCGATCCGACATCCTGGATTCTTTCTTCGGCGATGCGTACTGCCGCCACATGTGGATTCACGCCGTTCTTCTCTGCGGCGTCGAGCACGCGGTTGATGTTGTCGGATATCGCATCGATCAGGGCGCTGGCCCGTTCGACCTCGTAGCTGTCCATTTCGACGTAGAGATTGATGACGCCCCCGGCGTTGACAATGAAGTCGGGGGCATACAGGATCCCACGACCGACCAGTAGGTTGGCATCGTCGTCGATGGCCAGCTGGTTGTTGGCCGAACCGACCACCGCCTCACAGCGCAGCCGGGCGATCGTGCTCTCGCTGAGACAAGCCCCGAGTGCGCACGGAGCGAAGATGTCGCAATCGACGTCGTGGATCTCGTCCACCGCTACCGCTTTGGATCCGTAGGACTCCACGGCTTCGGTGACCGCATCCTGGTGGACGTCCGCCACGACCGTCTCTACGCCGGCCTCGGTGAGCCGGCGGAGGAGGTCCATCCCCACCTTGCCGACCCCCTGGATCGCCACCTTCCTCCCCGCCAGATCGTGGGTGTTCCACAGCCGGTCGGCGACCGCACGCATCGCCGCCATAACGCCGCGGGCGGTAGCCGGCGACGGGTCACCGGATCCCCCTTCGACGGAGGGGAGGCCGGTCACCCAGGTGCTCTCGCGGGCGATGATCGCCATGTTCTCCGGGGTGGTGCCGACATCCTCGGCCGTGATGTAGCGACCACCGAGGGAGTCGACGACGCGACCGTAGGCGCGGAATAGTCGCTCGGTGCCCATGGTCCGTGGGTCTCCGATGATGACGGCTTTGCCGCCACCGAGGTCGAGGCCGCCTGCAGCCGACTTGAGGGTCATCCCCTTGGACAACCGCAGCACATCGATGAAGGCGTCTTCCTCGCTTTGATACGGATAGAAACGAGTCCCGCCGAAGGCGGGACCGAGAGCGGTATTGTGGATGGCGACGATGGTGCGAAGGCCGCTGGCGGGATCCTGGCCGAAAAGTACCTCCTCATGGGTTTCGGTACCAATCGATTCGAATACCCCCAACGGCAGCTCCTTCTCAAGATCGTCCTGGCGTAGGGCCGATTGTAGTGGTGAGCAACACCCATCTTCTGGCCTGAGGACAATATCGGCAACGAACTACCATCGAATTGATGATCAATACGGCGTACCTCCGCGTGTACCTCCCTGCCGACCGGGCGGGGACGTGGCCTGCGCACAAGGCCCTGGATGGGGAGCTGGCGATGGACGGGCGGTTCATTTGGAGCGAGCCGCTGGATTCGGACGCGTTCGAAGCGGAGTGGAACGGGGCCAAGTACGTTTGCCCCCGCTTCCCGCGGCTGAGGATGATCGAAGGCATCCTCGCCTTTTCCGGTCTCGCCCCGAACCTCGGGATGCTTACCGAAGACGAGCGAGCTGCGCTAACCCACGAACTCGAATCGCGTCGCGGCGCGGATTCACGCAGCCACATCCTTGCCTCACCCTGGCACGTCCCATTGCGCTGGTTCGGCGCATTCAGCCCGAGCGAGCGCGAGTTGATCGACACCAAGGACGGGTTGTCGATTCGCTACCGCACCGATCTGGGCGACGCCGCAGATCGGGTGCGGTGGGCTGCTGGCGTTCTGGATACGGTCGGGTTCGCCGACCAGATCGTCGAGCAAGTCCGCGAACTCGGACAATGGATCAGCCGATTCCCTGTGGGATCGATGCTGGAACTCGACTACGGCTCCGTCGCCAACGACACACCGGATGGCGACGTCGCCTTCGACGAGTCGGCGGCAGAGGTGCGGGAGAGCCTCGAGGCGCTCGAGCGCGGCGACGCTTCGACGGCGCGCGACGCCTACATGCGGGTAGCCGGCCGCTGGGCGAAGCGGCAAGCGGTGATGTTCGCCAACTGATGCCGTGACCGATTCAGAGCTCACACCGGCCGGGTCCTCATCAGAGTCGAGAGGGTGGGCGGTGGCGGCACATCTGGTGCCGCTCATTGGGCTCAGCTTCATCGGCCCGCTCGTCATCTGGCTGATCAAGCGAGAGGAAGACCCGTTTGTCGAGGAGCATGCTCGAGAGGCGACTAACTTCCAGATCTCGATCGTGATCTACCTCATCATCTCGGCGATCCTGATCATCGTGCTTATCGGGTTCATCATGCTTGCGGTCGTCGCGATCTTTGCCTTCGTTGCCGCCATAGTCGCCGCGATCAAGGCGGCCAACGGTGAGGACTACCACTACCCGTTGACGATTCGCCTGATCGCTCGGTGACGGCCTGGAAGCTCGCCATTGCTTACCTCGGCTGGCTGCTGGCGTCGGTCGCTATCGCACTCTTGTTTGCGTTGCTGCTCGGCGAGCTGGTCGCCTTGATCGGTATCGTCGAAGCGGGCTCGACGGTACAACGCCGACTCGTCGAGATCACCGCGATTGTCGGATTTGTCCTCCTCGCTTTGGTTCCGTTCCTCCTGCGAGGTCGGTTTGTCCGTTCCGACGACGATGCCACGCTGTAGTCGGCCTGTGGACCAGGCCACATCACGCTTGTCCGCCAATGGATGAGGTGGCCCTCCCGGCTACGTCGGCTGTGTCTGCATCTGTCACGGTATGTCCAAGCCTGTGTGGCGAGATCCCGATGCCCGCTACGACACCCAGGTGACTATCAACGGGGACATGGATCGACTGCGCAGCTTCGATCGCTGGTTCAGCGCCTTCCTGCGGCGATGGAGCATCCCGGCGCTGCGGACCTCGCTGGCCATCGTCTTCATCTGGTTTGGGGCGCTCAAGGTGTTTGGGGTGACCCCGGTCACCGACCTTGTGGCCAGCACCATCTACTGGTTCGACCCCGACTGGGTCGTGCCTGCGCTCGGCGTCGTAGAAATCGTCGTCGGTCTCGGGCTGCTGTTTCAGGTGGCGATGCGGGCCGTGCTAGCGCTGTTCTTCCTGATGTTGATCGGCACCTTCCTGGTGCTCATCATCCAGCCCGATGTCGCCTTCAAGGACGGGAACCCGCTGCTGCTCACCGTCGAGGGTGAGTTCGTCATCAAGAATCTGGTGCTGCTCTCCGCGGGGATGGTGATCGGTGCCACCGTGGAGAACGGGTGGCCTAGGTCAGCGGACGAAGAAGAACCACCAGCCGAATAACACGACGAGCCCGAGGGCAATGAGGAAGCCGAAGTGGATTACCTTCCGCAGCAGCCACCACGCAACAGCACCCACGATCACAATGACGATGAGGGTGAGGATTGCCCCCATATCTCCCTCCCTTGTTTCGGGTTCCGGGACTCTA
>CAXMPL010000149.1:0-3508 GCA_964195125.1 uncultured Kiloniellales bacterium
CACGGTGGCGTTCGACGACGACATACCACCCTGGATGAGGGAGAGCGGTGAGGGATGGGTGACCGCAGAGTACGCGATGTTGCCGGGCTCTAGCCCGCAGCGGGTGCGGAGAAGCTCGATCTCCGGTGGCCGCACCAAGGAGATCCAGCGGCTGATCGGGCGTTCCCTCCGCGCCGTGGTCGATCCGGCCGCGATGGGCCCGCTGACCGCCAGAGTCGACTGCGACGTGCTCCAGGCCGACGGTGGGACACGCACCGCGGCGATAACCGGAGCCTGGGTTGCCCTTGCCGATGCCTTCGACGCTCGGGTCGCGGAAGGGAAGCTGGCGCGCTCCCCGATCACCGACCACGTGGCTGCGGTATCGGTGGGGTTGGTCGGAGACGGCGTTTTGCTCGACCTCGAGTACACGGAGGACGTCGGAGCCGACGTAGACGCCAACGTTGTGATGACAGGCGAAGGGAAACTCGTCGAGGTCCAGGCCACCGCGGAAGGCGAGCCGTTCGGAAGGGACCAGCTGAACCACATGCTGGACCTCGCTGCCGGCGGGATTGCCGAGCTCGTCGAGCAACAGCGAAAGGCGCGGGCGGGGTGAGCGCACCACGCCGGGTCGTGGTCGCGTCGAAGAACCCTGACAAGATCCGCGAGGTCGAGGCGGTGCTGGCCTCTCTTGCGATTGAAGTCGTGCATCATCTCGACTGGCCCGACATCGAGGAGACAGAGGACACGCTGCACGGCAATGCGGTCCTGAAAGCAACCGCAGTTGCGGCCGCCACCGGTGAGGCGGCGGTGGCCGACGACACCGGGCTCGAGGTTGATGCTCTCGATGGCGCCCCCGGCGTGTACTCGGCGCGCTACGCCGGGCCGGATGCGTCTTACGAGGACAATCGGGTGAAGCTGCTCGCCGACATGGTGGGGGTCGACGAACGGTCGGCCCACTTTCGCACCGCTATCGCTCTCGTGGTTCCCGGTGAGGACCCGATCGTCGTCGAAGGGGTGATGGAAGGGGCGATTGCCCATTCCCCGCGTGGGGAGAACGGCTTCGGCTACGACGCCGTGTTCCTGGTCGGCGACCGAACCTATGCCGAGATGACCGACGAGCAGAAGAACGCGATCTCGCACCGCGCCATAGCGATTCGCGCGCTGGCGGACGCGCTGAAGGAGTCGTGAGTCGCAAGCCAGAGTGCCAAGTCGCAAGTCGCAAATCAGGAAGGACTCTTGACTCACGACTCCTGACTCTTGACTCCTGACTCAGGACTCTTGACTCAGGACTCTTGACTCAGGACTTCAAAAACCTCCCATCGGTCCGGGACCCCTTTGAGGGTGTGGGTGCCCCGACTCACCATGTCGATCCCGGATCCGGCGACGAGATCTTTCACGGTTCGCGACACGAGCACCTCGGACGGGCCGGCGAGCGCTGAGATGCGGGCCGCGATGTGCACTGCGAGGCCGGCAACGTCGTTGTTGAGGATCTCCATCTCGCCGGTGTGCAACCCGCAGCGAACCTGGATGCCAAGTGGACCCATCGCCGCAGGGAGCGCGGTGCCGAAACGGATGGCCTGCGTCGGGCTGTCGAAGGTGGCGAGGAACCCGTCTCCGATCGTCTTCACTTCTTTGCCGCGCCACCGGGTCAGCTCATCTCTGACGACGGTGTCGTGGCGGTGGAGCAGGTCGCGCCATTTCTGGTCGCCGATCGACGCCGCCAGCTCGGTGGAGCCGACGATGTCGGTGAACAAGGCGGTGGCTACGACGCGTTCGGGTTCCGCCGATCCGCGGTGGCCGGTGACGAAATCCTCTATCTCTTGGAGCAAGGGTTCGGGATCGCCTGCCCAGAAGAAGTGGTCAGAACCAGGAAGCTCGACCAGCTTGGCGTTGGGCATCTTGGAGGCGATGTAGCGGCCCTCCTCGATGTTCACGTCCTTATCGTCGACCCGGTAAATCAGTAACGCTGGGGCCTCGACCTCGGGGAGCTCGGCCGTGACATCGATGTAGCTGTTGGCCAGGTGGAGGGCAGCTGCCGTGCTGGGGCTGGCCGACATTCGGAGGTAGTGGCTCAACCAGGTGACGAAGGCGGTGTCGTTGGCGCGGCTTGGCGCGTAGAAGTCGGCGACGGGAGCGGGATCTGCCCACGCCTCGTGAAAGGTCTCCGCTTCGGCCTTCCGCTCCTCGAGCGTTGGCGCCCATGGGTAGTCATCGGAACGGAGCCGCTTGGCGAAGGTGCCGGTCAGGATCAGCCGCTCGACCCGTTCCGGGTAGGTCGCGGCCATTCGGATCGCCGTTGCCCCACCCTCGGAGTGTCCGAACAGAATCGCTCGGGACGACCCTGCGGCGTCCATCACCGCCAGCGGGTCTTCGATCTGCGCCCCCATTCGTTGGAGCTCACCGGCCGGAACGGGATCGGACAGCCCGACTCCGCGTTTGTCGTAGATGATGAGCCTGGCGAAGGAGGCGAGTCGTCGTAGGAATCTTGCGTAACCGGGGTCTTCCCACATCGCCTCGACGTTGGTTACCCATCCCGCGAGGTAAACGAGATCTGTCGGCCCGTCCCCGATCACCTGGTAGGCCAGGCTCAGGTCGCCGCTCTTGGCGTATTTGGTGTCGGGCATATGGAATCGCTGACGGTCTACGGGTCCTCGTTGACCCTACCGAACCGAAGGCGTGAAGGACGAGAGACCTCAGCCGCCGAATGGGAGGTTGCCGAAGACATCCTGACACGCTTCGAGTGCCTCCTCGAAGCTGGAGTCGGTCGGGTCGATCTCACCGAAGGGACCAACCCCACCCGCCAGGTCGAAGTTGGAGAAGTCGGGGTCGGGAAGATCGAAGCCGTTGTGGCGCATGCACTTGGCGAACTCGAGCAGGGTGTCCTGGATCTCGGTGAAGTCGAAGTTCGCCCCGCCTGGGGCGAAGGAGAGCCCCTCGAGCCGATCGACGCAGACCTCAAAGGCTGCCTCCATATCGTCCTGGTCGAACTCGTCGAACTGCTCGAAACCTCCAAAGTCGATCGCGCCGTCCTCGCTGACCAGAGCGTCGGGGAATTCGACGACGCCGTTGTCGCGCATGCACTGCGAGAACTCCATGATGCGGGCTTCGTCGCCGGCCAGCGCGTTCTGGTTATCGGTCGCCGAGGTTGTTGATGTCGAGTCCTCGAGGGTGGCGACCCCGCCGCCGTCAGAATCGCCACAACCCGCCGCGATAAGGGCGACGGCGGCGACGAGGAGGATTACCCGCTTGGACATGATGTCCAACGCTATGACGCGTGCTCAGATAGTCGCCGCTATGGATCGGTGCAACCCTCGCCACTCGGGTGCGGGCGGAGGGATTTGAACCCCCACGGCCTTTCGGCCACCAGGTCCTAAACCTGACGCGTCTGCCAATTCCGCCACGCCCGCGTGCCGCCGATTGTTGCAGAGGCGGGTTCGGTAGGGTGAACACCATGGAATACGACATCAAAACAATCGAACGCGACGACCTCAAGGCCAAGCTGGACCGCGGCGACGACTTCAAGCTGATC
>CAXMPL010000150.1:0-2336 GCA_964195125.1 uncultured Kiloniellales bacterium
ACCGAAACCGGCACCCCACCGACCGTGTCGTTGACGATCTCGTGCCACACCATCGCCCGAACCGGATACGCCCGAGCGTCGCCGTTGATTTCGAGCACCACCACCGGCTCTGCCGGATCGAGTATCTCGAGGTTGTCGGCAACGGGCAGGAACACCGGGGTATCGATCGGCGGAATCCCGTCCGGTGGCGGCCCTCCCGAAATGATCTCCCCCAGCGGGACCAGCGGATCGGGGAAGGCGTCGCTGGCCATGTCGACGAGCGCCGACGGGCCCTCTGGCAGCGTCCCCTGTGCCGCGGGCTGGCTATCCGGAGCCGCAGTTGTCGTCGCGCCAGAGCTTCCGGAGGCTGTGGTCGTCGGGTCGTCGCCGCTCGCCTGGTTGCTACCTGTGCTGCTCGCGGCACAGGCGGTGGTGAATAGCGTAAGGGCAGTGATCAACATGAGTAGTCGTCGCACGGGTCCTCTGCAGGGTTACACCAACAACGCTCCTTCGCCGCACGGTGTTCCAGTGTGTCGCTGAGGCGACAATCCAACCGATCAGGAGCGCGCATCGATAGGTGAACCGTCGTCTCGACGGAAGTGGAGCGATTTTCTAGCTCTTGCCGCTTCGCGGCGCTCAGGCCACGGCTCCGCAAATGGCTTTGCCACAGAGACCGGATCGTGCCTATTTGTGGAGCCTCTAACGGCTCCGGAGGATCAAAGAGCCGGCACGCTACCGGTGACCAGGGTCTCGAGAATGTTGCGGTTGACGACCCGGATGACTCGGTACCCGGTCTCGATTGCCCCCGCCTTGCGGAGCTGAGACAGGGCCTGGTTCACCGTCTGGCGTGTGGAGCCGAGTAAGTTGGCCAGGCTGGTCTGCGACAGCCGCACCTCGCCGAACCGATCGGCCTCGTCGAGGATCAGCTCCGCCACCTGTTCTATCACGGTGCGATGCATGAGACGGATCACGTGTCGTTGGGTCGCCTCGAGTTGGTTGAGGCCGGCCACCAGCCACCGCATCGCGATCACAGGGTGTTCGGTGAGGAGGAGGAGTAGTTTGGATCGGTCGAGCCGAAAGGCCGTCACCGGCTCGACCGCCTTCGCAGAAGAGATGTATGGAGCGCCCTGGAAGAGCGCGATGTCACCGATAACGGCACCTGGCCCGACCCGACCAACGACGAGGTCTCCGTCGGGTCGGGATCGATATAGCTCGACGTCACCGGCCTTGACCACGTATGCGGCTATCGATTCCTCCCCTTCCTTGAACAGGTGGGTTCCCGGATACTTGTCTACATACTCACCGGCTGCCCCGAGCGCATCGAGATCTTCGGCGGTGAGCGGCAGATAGTCGGTCCGACCAAACGATCGGGCGAGCCAGGCAAAGTGCTGGTGTTCGGCGATGTCCATGTAGTCAACAACGCCAGAACCGGCTGTTCGACTTCCCGCAGAATGGTCGCTTCGGTGACGATTCTCCGCTTGAGCCAGGTGCGGCAGCCGCAGTCGGAGGCGCTATCCGCCGCGTGACGGTCAGGAACACCAGAGCGGGTACGGGCGTTTCCCTGTCGTGACCCCGCAAGATCGCATGGCAACGGCAGGGTTGGGCATCGTGGCGATCGTGGTCGTTGCTTTAGGACTGTTCTTTGGCCTGTCGGCGCTCCCGGATCGCCCGGTGCGCCCGGATTCGGTCGACGGGCTCGGCGCGCTCGCCGACCCAGGGGTTACGTACGACCCGGTGAGAGCAGGCGAGGAGACCCCGCAGGGGTTTCGCCAGCTACTCGCCCGCGACCGTATTGCCCCGATCTACGACCCAACCTTCGTTCCGGCCTCGGCCAGCGAGTGGCCAGACGACGCCCTCGTCATCGGGATCGAACTCGACGGCGAGGCCAAGGCGTACCCGGTGAGCCACCTGAATAGCAGAGAGATGGTGATCGATAGCCTCGCCGGGATCCCGATCCTCGTCACCTGGTGACCGCTGTGCGGTACGGCGATGGTCCATCGCCGCCAGATAGACGGGATAGATATCGTCTTTGGTAACCAGGGTGCGCTTTGGGGGAACGCCATGACCTGGTGGGACCACGACACCGGGAGTGTGTGGAGCCAGCCCATCGGTGAGGCGATCCTCGGACCCCGGAAGGGTGAACGCATCGAGCTGCTGCCATCGAGCCTGACCCTGTGGGGAGCGTGGAAGGAGGAGCATCCGCAGACGGTCGCCCTGGATGTATCCGCCGGGTTCGACAGGTTCTCGCTCAGTCAAATGGCCCTCGTCATCGACTTCGGCACCGACGTTGCCGCCTATCCCGTTCCGCTGCTTCGCGATGTTGGGGTCGTCAACGACGTGGTCGCAGGAGTCGAGGT
>CAXMPL010000151.1:0-5124 GCA_964195125.1 uncultured Kiloniellales bacterium
GACATAGCCGAAGCGATCGACGAGGTGTTCCTTGATGTATTCAATCGAGGGGAACCCGGTACACCAGCCGCGGTACGGAACGTTGAGGCTGACCACCTTGGACACCCGCTCCGGGAACATCACTGCCGCGCTCCACACCACGATGCTGCCCCAGTCGTGGCCTACGAGCGCAGCCGAATCCAATTCCTCGGCGTCGAGCAACCCGATCAGATCATCGACGAGGGCGGTGATGTCGTAAGCCTCGATCGGCTCGGGCTTGGATGATTCCCCGTAGCCACGCTGGTCGTAAGCGATGGCACGCAGCCCGGCGCCGGCAAGGGCAGGGAGTTGGTACCGCCACGAGTAGGCAAGCTCGGGAAAACCGTGAACCAACACGACCGGCGCCCCCTCCCCGGCTTCGGTGACGGCCAATTGGATTCCGTTAGCGTCGACGAGTCGCGGCTGTGGCACGGCGCAAGAGTAGGTCGACGAGACAACCGGTGGACCAAGATGGGAATCGCCGCGCCCGCTTATTCGTTTGTCTCCTCAGTGGCCCGAGTGACCAAGGCGCAAGCCAAAGATCAGCGGCGTCGAGAGCGCGAACAGGAAGCCCAGCGCCGGGCTCGCCGCGGCATGGTGCGCAACGTCGCCGTCGCAGCATCGGTGGTAGGTGTACTGGTGGTGGCGCTCGTGCTGTTGTGGCCCGATCCCGAAGTGGGCGACACGACGGCAGAGGGGTGGGATCTGCCACAGCTCGACGGCGACGGCAGGGTGGCCATCGCCGACTTCCGGGGGAAGCCAACGGTCGCCGCCTTCTTCGCCTCCTGGTGTGAGGTGTGCGAAGACGAGATCCCCGAGTACCTCGCCGTTTCTCAACAGGTAGGAGATGAGGTGCAGTTCGTCGGCATCAATACCCAAGACAGCGGCAGGGGCCTTGCCGATGCGAAAAAGTGGGGTATCGCCGGGGTGTGGCCGCTGGCCAAGGACATCGGAGGCTCCACAGGCAGTGGCCTCAGCACCGGCACATTCGGGATGCGCGGCTCACCCATGACCGCCTTCTACGACGCCGAAGGCACGGTCGTCCACGTCCAGCTGGGAGGCCTGACCGGAGCACAGCTGGCCGATACCATCGAGCAACTCTTTGGAGTTTCGGCCTAGAGGCGGCCACCGGCACCGGCCCTCGGCATCGGGATCCCAGACCTGGTAACTGGCTTCGGCGTCAGAACGAGTCGTAACTTGCGTTCCAACTCTCCTAGCCCTCGGCCCAGGAGACGAACTCGAAGCTCTTCTTCTTCCCGGTGTGGTCCTTCACCGTTACCACGAAGGTCTCACCGTACGGGGCGGTCGCAAAGATCACCTTCTTCTCCCAATTGCCCTCAGCGTCGGCGTTCACCGAACCCGAGCCGTACTCCGAGGTGATCGTCACCTTGGTTCCCGGGTCTGCCGTGCCGTAGTACACGTCATACGGCGGGTTCAGCTCGCACGATCCAAACGTGGCGAAGGCGGTGAACTCGACTCCCTCTTCGGGCGGTGGTGGCTCTTCTTCCGGCGGCTCTGTTGGGTCAAGGTGCACGGTGATACGCGCCGAGGTCTCGTTTCCTGCCTGATCGGTGGCAACGAACGAAGCGCCGTTGGCGCCCTCGGAAAGCACGAGCTGGATCGACCATTGGCCTTCCTCGCTCACCGCGGCCTCCCACTTGCCCCCGGCTATCACCGCCGCCCCTGGTTCGGTCGAACCGGAGAACGTCACGACCTCATCCTCGAAGTGGGCACCGTCCTCCGGTGACGTAATCGTCAAAGACGGCGGCGTGGTGTCCAGAGTCGTCGTTGGCGCCTCGGTCGTTGGGACTTCGGTGGTGGGCGGGGCCTCGGTCGCCGGGGCGACCTCCGGGGTCACCACAGGATTGAGATCCGGTGTTGGAGCTTCGGTGGTTTCCGTGACCTGAGCCGTCGTCACCACGATCGGTTCCGGTGTCGTAGTAGCGACGTCGGGTTCCGGCGACGGAGTGAATATTGCCGTCACTACCAGCGTTGCGGCTACGGCGGACCCCGCCAGAGCCCACCCGGCGCCGGTCCACATGGCGTGGCGGCGCTGGGCGACGGCGAAGCCGGCAAAACCGGCAGCCGAAGCCTGGTCGGCGACGCTGCTCTCGATGGCATCTACCGCAAGGCGGGCGCGGTCGTCGAGCATGGTCATGATGCTGCCTCCCTATCCAGGCCAAGACGGGAGGCCAGCCCGGCTCTTCCCTTGTGAAGGTGAACTTTGATGGTGTTCGGACTGCATTCGAGGATCTCGGCGATCTCGGCGACGGGGCGATCCTCGAGGTAGTGGAGAGCGATGGTCTGGGCTTGACGCCTGGGGAGCGCTCGCACTGCCTCCCAAAACTCGTCGGCCTCGGCGGGAAGCTCTGGCAGAACATGTTCGTCCCGGTTCATCCGCGCCAGCGCCTTCGCCTCGCTGACGCTCTTGCGAAAGCGAGACACCGAGAGGTTGGCGACCACCCGTCGTACCCATGCCTCGGGCTTGTCATATTGCGAGATCTTCCCCCAATTTCGGTGGGCGGCCACGAAAGCGTCCTGCGCTAGGTCTTCTGCCGCAGACCGGCTCCCGGAGAGGGCGTAGGCGAGGCCTACGACAGCCCGGAACTCCCGCTCGTAGAACTTCTCGAACGAGACCACAGCGTGAATCGGCACCGGTTCCTTTCCGGCGCTCGGGTCCCTGCTGGCCGACCGGGATCTTGGCTGTGCTGTCATGACTTGTTGCCTGTTACACGCCCGAAGGGGCGATGAGGTTTACTGCAATTGGGCTACTCCACCAGTTCGATTATCGACAGGTCGGCAACGATCCATGAAGTCTTCATATCGAGTAGCAAGAGCCAAGTATCAAGAACCTGGGAAAGAACCGCCCCGCACGGAAGGGGGGACACCGTGCGGGGCGGTCGCACTGGATGAGCGGCTCACTACCGCTCATCCCACCTCCACCGGGCTGGGGGTCTCCCTAAGAAGAACGAAGGAGCATCCCGGTCCGGCGAATGACTCGGACCCGGGAAGGGTATCTCCGAAGCCAGCTAGCGCCACCGACGCGATGTCGGAATCTGAACCAGGTTTTACCACCCTCGAGCAAACCCCAACACGTCTGGGGCGTTCAGCGCCACTGGTGGAAGTGTTCAATCGTGCTGTCGCAGTGTTCAGTGAGGCTGGGCAGGGCCTACGTAGTCACCCGGGTCATCGCCAGGACCGCAGCGAGGAAGGCGAGGAAGGCGAGGACGTCATCACCGATGTGGTGCGGGGCGTCGCCTCGCTAGGTGGCGTCTAGGTGGGCCGGGACGGGAGCAACATCCAGCTGCTCCCCCTTTTCCTCCTCTGGGCGAAGGTGCATGAGCCACAGGCTCAATCCGGCTGTGAGCGACGCAGCCACCAACACCATGCCTACCTGCCACCGGTCGACAAGGGTCGGCTTCGGCGGACGAACAAATCCGTTGGCCTGGTAGATGTCTGCAGAGGCCCTCCTCCAGAACGGGTAGGTCCCGCTGTAGAGGGTCCACTCGCAGTCGTTGTAGGGGTCCCGCGACCAGCTGTGGCCCGGCACCGTATCGGCCCGGTCGTCCATGGCGCAGACCTTGCTCACCTCCATCGTCCCGATCCCGACCGCGGCAAAGGTGACGAACCACACTGCGACGATGGTTCCAATCAGTGCCTGGCGTGTCTTCGATGGATACGGGGTCGCGTCAGGCATACATGGATATTCGGTCGTCAGTGCCGAACTCTGAAGCCCCTCGCTGCGTAACATTCGCGCCCTTGGCAACCGCCTCGGGGATGAGCTATCAAGCACTCATATCTCCGCATACGATCGAGACCGGCGAACGCCATCTCAATGCTGCGGCTATAGGCCTCCTGGGCACAGCCTGTCGGGGAATCGCCTGTGTGCCGGAGTCGAGGCAGTGCTTGGTATCACCTGTGTTCGGTGGAGTCGTGGGAGAAGTAGAGGCTGGTTGCGGCGGGGGCATCGGCTCGTTGGCAACGCACCGGTAACTCTAGAAAGGCACCGTGATTGAGACGACGGTGCCTTCACCGGGTGCCGTGGCGATGCGCAAGGTGCCGCCGGCACGTTCGGTTCGTGAACCCATGCTCGAAAGGCCAAGGCCCGGTTCGTCGACGGCAAGATCGAAGCCTCGGCCGTCGTCCCTGACCTCTATGCCGACGGTATCCTCGCCGGCGCTGACGGTGACGCTGATGGTCTCGGCCTCCGAGTGACGCAGCGCGTTGCTCAGCGCTTCGCGCACCAACTGGAGCACGTCGTCGATAGTCGATTGGGTGATCCCGGCAAAGACCCCGCTGTAGGTGACCTCGACGTTCGTCCGGCGAGCGGACCCGAGCCGGGTGATCAGATCGTCAATCTCGGCCCGCAGGTCCCGTTGTTCGGCCGGGGGGCGACGCAGGTCGAAGATCAGCTGGCGCAGGCTTTGGATGGTGCGATCGAGGCGTTCCGCATGGTCGCGTAGGGTGGTCCGTATTTCTTCGTCGTCGCTGCGTTGTGCCGTCGCTTGCAGCTCGAGGCCCATGGCGAATAGCTCTTGGATGATGGCGTCGTGGATGTCTCTGGCTATCCGCTCCCGGTCTTCCACCACCGCCAAGCGTCGGAGCCGAGACTGGAGGCGGATGCTCAGCACCGCCGACCCAGCGATCTCGGCGAGCGCCTCGACCAGCGACTGGTCCAAATCGTTGAAGCCTCCGGGTTTGTTGGTCAGGTACAGGTTGCCGAACAGGCGATCACCGGCACGCACAGGGACACCGAGGAAGCTGTCCATGGCCGGGTGGTGGTCGGGAAACCCGACAGCGTCGGGATGGGCAGCGATATCGTCGAGGAGGTAAGACTTGCCCTCTCGACTGATCAGACCAAGGACCCCGCGGCCTTTGGGCAGTGCGCCGATCTTGTCAGCCGTTTCCTCATCGATGCCGCGGTACGAGAATTCGGTGAGGTTCCCGTGTTCGCCGAGCACCCCCAGCGCCCCGTACCTGGCTCCGGTCATCTCCATACTGGCAGCCACCGTCGCCTCCAGTAGCTGCTCGAGGTCGGTCTGACTGGCAACCGCCGCCGCGCCGCGCACCAGGTCGCGAAGCCGCTCGTCGCGCGGTGCACCGTCG
>CAXMPL010000152.1:0-7221 GCA_964195125.1 uncultured Kiloniellales bacterium
AACGCCGTCGACGCCGCGGTCGCCGCCAACGCGGTCCTTGGCGTTGTCCTCCCCGATACCTGTGGTCCGGGGGGCGACCTGTTCGCACTCATCCACACCCCGGGCGATCAGGCTCCGACTGCTTTGAACGCCTCGGGCAGGGCAGGTGCACGGGCATCGGCGCAACAGCTCCGGGACGCCGGGCACACCGTGGTACCACTCCGTAGCCGGGAGTCGATCACGGTTCCCGGGTGTGTAGACGGGTGGGAAGCACTGGTCGGGAGGTTCGGTGCCCTTTCGTTGGCCGATGATCTCGCCGCCGCCGTCGGCCTCGCCAGCGACGGGTTCCCGGTGTCTGACGAACTGGCCGCCTCTCTGGCGCGTCTCGAACCTGTGATCGGAAGCCAACCCTCCGCCGCGTCGCTTTTCCCGGAGCAACGCCCACCTCTTCCCGGGGACATCATCACCAGGCCATTACTCGCCAAGACGCTGCGTGCGGTCGCATCGGGAGGCAGGGGCGCCTTCTACCAGGGACAGGTCGGGCGAGCGATCACCGATGTGACCGACGGGGTCATCACCGCTGAGGATTTGCTGCGCAACCAGTCACAGTGGATCGAGCCCCTTGGAACCGACATCTTGGGGCTCGCCGCGTGGACGATTCCCCCGAACAGCCAGGGGTGGCTCACCCTGGCCACGCTGCGCATCTTCGAGTTGCTCGATCCGCCACGGGATCCGCTGGATCCCGCGTACCACCACGCGCTGATCGAGGCTTACCGATCGGTTACATGGGAACGGGCTGACATGACCAGCGACCCCGATACCGCTTCGATCGCCACCTCGTCGCTCCTCGACGAGACCCGCCTGGCTGATCGCGCCGACCAGATCGACACGGCTCTGACGCAACGGTGGCCGACGACGACAGCTCTCTCCGGCGGAACCACTTACCTCGCGACACGCGACCGCGCGGGCATGGCGGTGTCGCTAATACAGTCGAATTTCCGTGGCATCGGGAGCGGCCTGTCGGCGGGCGCAACGGGGGTATGGCTCCAAGACCGCGGCGAGGGTTTCAACCTCCGCCCGGGCCATCCCAACGAGCTGACCGCTGGGCGAAGGCCGCTGCACACCCTTTCCCCCACGATGTGGACGCACGATGGGGGTGCAGCACTTGTCCTTGGCACGCGCGGCGGTGATCAGCAACCGCAGTTCGTCGCTCAAGTCGCAGCTCACCACCTTTGGGCCGGGCTGTGTCCCGAAGATTCGCAGCTACAGCCGCGCTGGTCGATCGACGACATCACCGACCCGGAGCCGACCGTTCGTTTCGAAGGCCGCTTCGCCGCCGGCACCGTATCCGGGCTGATCGAGCGCCAACACAACCTTGCCGAAGCCGATCCGTGGAAAGTCGGATGGGGCCCGGTGTCGGCCATCAGCATGGATCCCGACCTCCGCGGCGGCGCCGACCCCCGAGTCTCGACCTCCGCAGCCCTGTGGAGCTGAGTAGCCGTCCTTCGTCTCCACCGCGCCAGCGGGGGAGACGCGGCGAAGTTGATGCTTCGCCGCAGCGGGGGCTTTGGGGGACGGAGGTTGTCATATGAGCCCGGCCGCGCTCATCGGCAGATAGCGAACTCCCAGAGCCCCCTCCGCTCGGCGGCTTCGCCGCCTCGCGCCTCCCCGACTTCGTGGGAGAGGCGAAGACCCGCGACTTCTGACTCTCGACTCGCGACTCGCGACTCGCGACTCGCTTGCTCTACCTGTGACCCACCGATAGCCTCCGGCGGGTAACTGGGGGGCACGGCGTATCGTCGGCGTCGCCCGCACGGGGTGCCGGCCCGATCGAACAGGCGGAGTTCATTTGCGAAAACGCATCCCCTTTCTCTTTGCTGCGCTTCTGGTCGCCGCCCTGGTGGCGGTTGGCGGTGTCGCCGCCTTTTCGATCAGCGGTACCGAAGCGCCTCCCGAGGAGCAATCCTTCGACACGACTATCTCGGGAAGGGTTGGGTCCGCGATCCTTGCTGTGTCGGTCTCCAGCCCGCAGCCGGCGACGCTGCCGGTGACGGGTGGGGCGGCACCGGCGCCTGAGGTCGCAGCAGCCGAACCAGTGACATCGCCATCCACGCAGGCGACGACGGGCACGACCAGCGCGCCCGCTCCCTCTGATGCCGACACCAATCCCCCGCGGCTCTTCGTCGCCTATCCCGAGAACGGAGCGACGGTGACGACAAGCGTCGTCGAGTTCGCCGGGACGAGCGAGCCGGGGGCAATCGTCTCTTCCGGTCCGTTCCCAGCCACGATGGACGAAAACGGCAACTGGACGATCAAGCTGGTCGTCACCGCCGGCTACAACAACACGGTGTTCACCGCACTCGACCCCGTCGACAACGCAACCTCGGTTCGCGCCGTCGTGTTCTACGACCCGCCGAGTATCCCTACCACGACGAATGCGCCCCCTTCTCCAGCCACCACCAAGCCGCCAGCACCGACCACGACCGAGCCTCCGGCCACGACCACCACCAATCCATCCGTCGGCGGAGAATGCCCGGTATCAGGTTCATGCTCACCGAATTGGCCCGCCGACGCCAAAGGCAGCCGAAACGTCGAAACCTGGCGCCCTCTGGTCGAGAAATACTGGCAGCCGGATCGGGTCGACTGCGTGCTCGGCATCATCCATCTCGAGTCGCGGGGCGATCCGAGAGCGCGCAACTCCGGTACAAACGCCCTCGGGTTGATGCAGCATCTCGGCAAGTATTGGAACAGCAGAGCGATCGGATCCGGTTTCGTGGACGGCAATGGGCTCACGGCAACCCCATACAACGCAGAGGCCAACATCGCCGCCGGCCGCTGGCTGGCCGACTGGGCCCAACAGAATCAAGGCGACTGGAGGCGGCCCTGGACGGTCACTCCGTTCGTCGCTGCCTGCCAGGCATAACGCGGCAGGTAGCATCGAGCCGATGAAAGATCCATTCAAGACCTTCCTCAGAATCGCCGGCGTCGTTGTTGGGCTTGGAGCGGCGGCGTGGGCGCTGCGCGACAGGCTGCTCCCTGCGCCCGCCATACCGGAGGGCCCACCCCCGCAGTTCAGGTCATCGCCGCCGGCGACGGCGGAACCGCAGGACCTCACCGCAGTCAAAGGTATCGGCCCGGTCTATGCCGAGCGGCTAGTCGCTGCTGGTTATGACTCGTTCGCCACCTTGGTGGCGGCAGGCGCCGAAGCCGTTGGTGACGCGGCCGGGGTGTCCTCGGAGACGGCCACAAAGTGGGTGAAGAGCGCCACCGACCTAGGCATCGGGTGACCTCGCCATACCTAACGGCCCCTGAAGATCTCGACGCCCTCCTCGACGGCGAACCGTCGTACCGCGCCCGGCAGCTGCGCGACTGGTTGTACCGGACGCCGGTTCTCGGTGTCGACCTGATGAGCAACCTCCCGGGTCCGCTCCGTGACCGGATCGGCGACGACCTGTGGCCGTTCGTTGCCGAGGTGGAGCAGAGCGCAGACAGCGGGACGACACGCAAATGGCTATTTCGGGCCCCCGACGGCGCAGCGATCGAAGCAGTGCTGATGGGGTACCGGCGACGCACCACCCTGTGCATCTCATCTCAAGTCGGCTGTGCCATGGGGTGCACATTCTGCGCCACGGGCCAGTTCGGGTTCGACAGGCATCTGGAAGCCGGAGAGATCGTCGCCCAGGTCATGTACGCCAACGCATCCCTCAGCCGGTTCCCGATCCCCGAATCGCCGGGGCGGGTCACCAACGTCGTCTATATGGGAATGGGAGAGCCGCTGGCTAACTACAAACGCGTCCGCGAGTCGCTGCGCAGGCTGATCGAAATAGCCGGGATGTCGGCTCGTTCCATCACCGTGTCGACGGTGGGGGTGGTTCCTGGGATCCGACGACTCGCCGATGAGCCATGGCCGGTTTACCTCGCGGTCAGCCTGCACGCTGCGGACGATGAGACTCGATCGCGTCTGGTGCCGCTCAATGATCGCTACCCGCTCGAGCAAGTCATCGAAGCGGCCGAAGCCTATTTCACCGCAAAGGGGAGACGCCTCTCCATCGAGTGGGCGCTCATCGAAGGCGCAAACGACTCCGACGACCAGGCGCGCAAGCTCGCAGCCATCGCCCGCCGACTGCGCGCCCATGTCAACGTGATAGCGCTCAACCCGACCCCGCTGAGCGACGACAGACCCCCGACGCGGGACCGCGTTGCACGGTTCGTCGCCCTTCTCAACGAGGAAGGCGCCAACGCCACCCTTCGCCAGATGCGAGGGCGGGAGATCGACGCCGCCTGTGGTCAACTTCGGGTCCGAGAAGCTACCGGGTAGGGTCAGCACAAGTCCAAAGGAGCACACATGCAACTCGAAGCCGGCCAACCAGCACCACCGTTCACAGCAACCGACCAGGACGGCAACGAGCTGACCCTCGCCGATTTCCAGGGGCAGAACCTCGTCATGTACTTCTACCCAAAGGCGTTCACACCCGGCTGCACCACCGAGTCGTGCGATTTCAGGGATCGACGCGACGTGTTCGCCGCCGCCGGCTATTCGATCCTCGGGGTGAGCCCGGACCAGCCAGAGAAACTGAATAGGTTTCGCGAAGAGTACGACCTGCCATTCCCGCTGCTCTCCGATCCCGACCATGCCATCGCGGAGGCCTATGGGGCCTGGGGCACCAAGAAGAACTACGGCAAGGAGTACGAGGGGATCATCCGGTCGACAATCGCCATCGACCCCTCAGGAACCGTGTCAAACGTCTGGCACAACGTGCGCGCCAAGGGTCATGCCGAGCGCGTCGCCGATGCGGTGCTCGACACCGGCTGATGAGCAGGGTTCGCACCGCCGTCTTCCCCGTCGGTGGCCTCGGCACTCGTTTCCTGCCCGCCACCAAGGCGGTTCCGAAGGAAATGCTCCCGGTCGTTGACAAGCCGCTGATCCAATACGCGGTCGAAGAGGCCCGTGATGCAGGAGTCGAGCACTTGGTCTTCGTCACCGCATCGGGCAAGAGCGCGGTCGAGGATCACTTTGACCGAAACTTTGAGCTGGAGACGGTGTTGGCTCAGCAAGGCAGGCACGACCTCCTCCCCCACATTCTCATGGACGGCACGGTGCCCGGCAGACTCGCCTACGTCCGCCAGATGGATCCACTCGGGCTCGGCCACGCGGTGTGGTGCGCCAGGCACCTCATCGGCGACGGCCCATTTGCCGTGCTGCTGGCTGACGAGCTCCTTCGCGGCGACCGGCCGCCCCTTGCCGACCTGATCGACGTCCACGAAGACATCGGTGGCAACGTGGTGTCGGTCATCGAGGTTGCGGAAGAAGACACCGGCTCGTATGGCATCGTCGACCCGGGGAGGATCGACGGCCGGCGCATCGAGGTCAGGGGCCTGGTCGAGAAGCCAGACCCGACGGATGCGCCGTCGCAATATGCCGTCACCGGCCGATACATTCTCGAGCCGGCAATCATGGGTCTGCTCGGCGAGGGCCATATCGGCGCCGGAGGAGAGATCCAGCTCACCGACGCTATGGCTCGCCTCATCGGAGGCCAGCCATTCAATGCCGTCATCCACGAGGGATCGCGCTACGACTGCGGATCCAAGGTCGGTCTCCTCGCAGCCAACGTTGCCCTCGCCCTGGAGCGAGACGACCTCGACGGCGTCGAGACGGCGGTAAGGCGGGCGTTGGGAGACTGAGTCAGAGGTTCGTATTGCGTATCACGTGCATTCATTATCTTTCGTAATACGTTGTGCGAAAAACGTAATACGGTTTCGAAGACACCGATCCCTACGACACCCGACCTGCGAGAATGGCGTCATGCCCACGCTGCACGATCTCCACGACGCCGGCCAGAGTGTCTGGCTCGACTTCATCCGCAGAGACATGCTCGAGGACGGGCAGCTCGCCACCCTGGTGGCAGACGGCCTTCGCGGCATGACCAGCAACCCGACGATCTTCCAGAAAGCAATCGCAGGCACCGATCTGTACGACGCCGCGATCGCCGACGCCGACGGTGACGCCCAAGCGGTGTTCGAGTCCCTTGCCATCGACGATATCCGCGCTGCTGCCGACGCGCTGCGCCCGGTCTACGACGCTTCGGACGCAGCCGACGGCTACGTGAGCCTCGAGGTCTCACCGACGCTCGCCTACGACACCGAAGGGACGATCACCGACGCCAAGCGCTTGTGGTCGCGTGTCGATCGTCCCGGTCTGATGATCAAGGTGCCGGCCGCCGACGAGGGCATCCCTGCCATCGAGGAGTTGATCGCAGGCGGGATCAACGTCAACGCCACGTTGATGTTCAGCCTCGATGACTACGAAGCCGTAGCGATGGCGTATGTGCGGGGCGCCGAGCGTGCCGAGCACCCGGAGCGGCTCGCCTCCGTCGCCTCGTTCTTCGTCAGCCGGGTAGACACAAAAGTGGACGCGGCCTTGGAGAAGGACGGCTCACCTGCGGCGCTGGCACTTCGCGGCACGATCGCCGTCGCCAACGCCAAACTCGCCTACCAACGCTACCGAGAGATCTTCGAGGGAGAACCGTTTGCCACCGCCCGCCAACGCGGTGCTGCGCCGCAGCGACCGCTGTGGGCCTCGACGTCCACGAAGAACCCCACCTACCCGGACCTGCTGTACGTGGACGAGCTCGTCGGGGCCAACACGGTCAACACGATGCCGCCGGCCACCCTGGAAGCGTTCCGAGACCACGGCACTATCGATCCCAACTCCCTCTCCATAGGCGTCGACGAAGCACGGGCGCGGATCGAGGCTCTTGCCGGTTTCGGCGTCGACTTCGATGACATCACCACTGAGCTCCAGACGGAGGGCGTCGCCTCCTTCTCAGCCTCCTACGACGACCTCCTCACCGCGATCGACGCCCAACTCGCCCGGTCGTGACCGTCCGGGTGGTGACGGCCGGCACCGGGGCAGCGGTCTCCGCCCGCCTCGCCGCCTGGGACGACGATCAGTTCGCCGCCCGACTGTGGCAGCGCGACCCGACGATATGGTTCGACCCGCCGCGCGACGAAGTCAGCAACCGACTCGGCTGGCTCGTCCTGCCAGATGAGGATCGGATCGCGAGGATTCGAGAGATTGCCGCAATTGCGGCTACCGATTCGATCGATGACATCCTGCTCATCGGCATGGGGGGCTCGAGCCTCGCTCCCGAGGTGTTCGCCTCGGTGTTCTCTGCGACCTCACCACCGCTCACCATCCTCGACTCGACCCATCCCGACACCATTGCTGCCATATCGGATTCG
>CAXMPL010000153.1:0-4253 GCA_964195125.1 uncultured Kiloniellales bacterium
AAGGCGATGGTCGAGACCGGCCTCCATCCTCAGTTCATCCTGGTGGACGGATCCGAGGGCGGCACCGGCGCCGCACCCCTCGAGTTCGAGGATCATGTCGGGATGCCGCTCACCGAGGGCCTGATCATCGTCCACAATGCCCTGGTGGGCATCGGGCTGCGCGACAAGATCAAGATCGGGGTGGCGGGCAAGATCGACAGCGGGAGCGCGATGGCGGCTCGCATCGCCCAGGGTGCCGACTTCACGAACGCAGCGCGAGCGATGATGCTGGCATTGGGGTGCATCCAAGCGAGGCGTTGCGAGACCAACACGTGCCCGGTCGGGGTGACGTCACAGAACCCGCGCCGGGTACGAGGGCTGGTCGTGCCGGACAAGGCGGAACGGGTGTACCAGTTCCACCGCAATACTGTGGCCAGCTTCAACCAGCTCCTGGCAGCAATGGGACTGGGCCACCCCGATCAGCTCGACCCGTCGTTCCTCACCCGGCGAATCGACCCCACAACGATTCGCACCTACGCCCAGCTCTACGAATGGCTGGAACACGGCGAGCTACTCGACGGACCACGGCGCTCTTGGGCGGACAACTGGGCAACGGCTTCCGCCGGCGCCTTCGTGTGATCTAGGCTCCGAACCGGGTCATCGAAGCGGAGGCCCCCTCCACCGAGCAGGTGAGACTTACTCGGGCGCTCGAAGGGTGGCGAAGGAGCAATTCGGGCTTGACACGGACTGTGCGTTGGAGCATCGGTCGGTTCGAGGAACATAGAAACCCGGCCGGGGGCCGGGTTTCTCTCATGGCGGGGGCGGGATTTGAACCCACGACCTTCGGGTTATGGGCCCGATAGCCACGGCCCTTCGACCCAGCCGTCGAGGTCGTAGTCGGCCATACAGGCATCGACCAGCGCCTTCATCTCATCGAGGCCACCCCGACTCTTGGCGAACTGCAGGACGTTGAGGCGGACGAGTTCGGGGCTGCCGCCGTAATTGCGCTCGTACAGGGTGTGTCTGGAGCCGAACTCGCTACCGACCGCATCCCACAACACCTTGAACAACTTGATCCGATCGTGGGCGGAGCCGGTCGAACCGCGGTAGTAGCGGTCGATCAACGGACGGAGCTCATCGCTCTGCAGGTCCCGGAAGCTCGACGGGATCACCAGGGGGCTGCCACCGAGCAACTCGCCGACGACATCTTGCACCTTTGGCCATGCCATTGCCCCAAAGAGCCGCACCAGCACGGCGAACTCAAGCCGTGGGATTGCCATGCCGCCCGGCCCTTCCTCAGGGTCGCTGGCGAGCGCCGCCGTCAAAGCCCACATCAGGTTTCCCCACCCGATCAGCTCACCGAGCTGTGCCTGGACACCGCGGAATCCTGCGGTTCCGTTTGCCTCGAGCGCAAGAGCGATCGCCCCGCAGATGAAGTCGAACTTGACGGCCAGCCTGGTACCCGACTGAAGCGTGTACCGGGGCATGAAGCCAGACGCCGCGTAGAACCCGGTGGCCTTCTCCAGATCCCTATAGACGAGGACGTTCTCCCAGGGGATGAAGGCGTCGTCGAAGATCACAAAAGCATCGTTCTCATCGAATCGGCTGGACAGCGGGTTGTCCCACGGGGATTCGGCTGCCGACTCATACGAGCGGCGTGAGATCAGCTTCATCCCCGGCGTGTCCATAGGGGCGATGAAGACGAGGGCGTAGTCCTCAGCCTTGCCCTCTGCCAGATGCGTCGCAGTGTTCTGCGCAACGAAGGTGGCATGAGTGAGGGCGGAGCCGGTAGCGAGCATCTTGGCGCCCCTGACCACGATGCCGTCGTCTCGTTCCTCAACTGCGTGGAGGTACACATCCTCAACCTCGTGGACTTCCCGATTCCGGTCGATCGGAGGGTTGATGAGGATGTGGTTGAGGAATAGTGCCTGCTCTGCGTAACGCCGATACCACGCCTCGGCGGTCGCCTCGAACGGGCTATAGAACTCAGGCGCAGCCCCGAGGGTGGCCATGAACGAAGCCTTGTAGTCCGGGGATCGACCCATGAAGCCGTAGGAGAGCCGGGCCCAGGCCGCGATCGCTTCTCGTGCGGCCATAAGCTCGTCGGCGGAGTAGCTGGGCATGAAGAACTTGTGGGTCTCGATGCCATGGCGGTCCACGCCGAGCAGGACGTCCTTCTGTTCGGGGTCGTGCAAGGCGTCGTAGAGACGAGCGATGGAGCGAGCCGAGTTGCGAAAGGCCGGATGCTGGGTGACGTCCTTGACCCGCTCTCCATCGATGTAGACGGTCCGCCCGTCGCGGAGACTCTCCAGGTACTCCTCACCCGTCAGCAGCAGTGTTCGCGTCGTCTGGCTCATGCTCCGTCCCTTCACGTCATTTCCAAACCGATACCCGTCGCCCACCTGCAGACTCCCGGTGAGCCTCAAGTTGACACGCCGGCCGTGTGCTCGGCACCCACTATCCAACTACACCGGGACAAGGGCCGCCCGGGCGCAGCGAGATCCTGACTCCAAGGGAGCCCGCGTCGGTCTCGGCGAGCTGACCCGGACAAGCAAGGAACCCGGCCGATGGCCGGGTTTCTTTGGTAGCGGCGGTTGATCTGAATCCGCGACCTTCGGGTGTGAGCCAGATTGTCATGTTCGCGATGGCGACGGTGGGTCCGCGAGATCACTTCCCGAGATAGCGTCTGCGCATTCGCGGAGGAGTCCCAGGACTTAAGTGTCCGGGTGTCGCGCTGCTAGGTCTGCCTCCAGCCCAGCCAGCCGAAGGTCCGCACGCCGGCGTAAGCCAGACTTCGGCGCCACCCAGGCACTCCCTCCATTTCCATCACGTGGCGGAAGAGCTGGTCGGTTTCCGCCCGGGAGTAGGTCCGGGGCGGGTCGATCGATCCTGGGGGTGGGCTGCCTTCGTGTTGGTACAGGTAGTCGTGCAGTAGGGGCGCCGCGATCGAAAGATCGAATGGCGAGATCAGCCACCAGAGGGCACGGGGAATCGAGGCCAAATCAAACTCGAATCCGTCTGGGACCGTGATCTCGTTAGCGCCGTCTTGGTACGAATAGGACTCCTCGAGACGCCAGACGTTCCCCGGTCCGATGTATGTCACGACCGGTGGGGAAAGCGCCGAGGCGGCGATCTCAATCGGGTCCTGCTCGTACTCTCGAACTTGAGCTTTCATCGCGTTCTCCTCGACTCCGATCCCCGCTTAGGAGCCTATCCGACGCAAGAGACCCGTGTCTAGCTTGCTCGTTGAGCACTGTTCCTAAACCCGATGCTCTAATTCGATCCCAGCTACAACGACCAGAAGCCCCATGCGATGCAAGGGTTTCTCTCGTAGCGGGGGCGGGATCTGAACCCGCGACCTTCGGCTTATGAGTCAGACGTACCCCGTACCATGCAGTGCCAGCCCGTACGCTCCGTACCGTCTTTTCAGGCGTTTCGGCGATGTTCGTAACGTTGCGTGCGGTTCTATGTCAACCATTTACGCTGCGTTCGGTTGCACTTCGGGTTGCAGTCAGGTGGGCGTTCGCGCTCACGTGGCGCACCTCACTAGCTAAGTCACCACGACGATCCACTAATCGCACTGCCTCGAGGGCAGGCGCTGGCGGCACAGGCTGTGACCAGCGAACGAAAGGTGCTGCATGGGTTAGCACTGAGGAAATACGGGAAAGAGGCGGCGGAGAGTTTGAACGTATTGGGGGTCCGACAAGCATGGCTGACTACTTCACCTGCCGAAATTGCCAGACCTGCTGCACGAGTCCAACGGTCAACGCCGACTACCCGCCGCTACGGCCCCGGGGTGAACCACGCCAGCGCACCTGGCGCGGCTGTCGGTGGCTCGTCTTTCCAGACCATGTAGCCGCATTTGGGCCTTCCGGTATACCTTGCATGGGTCGGTAGTGGTTGGAAGTGGCTCAGAGCAATTGGCAACGCTCGCCTAGACAGCAGACGTCCCAATCTCACAGCAGCTCTGCGATGAGCTGGGCGGCTCGTTTGGCTCCGTCGGTCTCGACGGGTGCGTAGTCGACCTCTCCAGCGAGCTCGTCAACGAGCGCACCGGCAAGTCCCGGAGTTCCTGGCCTCGCGATGCGCCGAGACGTGGTTGGGACCGTGTATTGCGTCGCGTGTGCACCCAGGCCCGCAGAGCGCGGTCGGAGGTCCTCCGGGGGACACTGCCAAGCCTGCTCTGGCAATGGCCAACTGCTGCGCGGCACCTATTCGAATACCGTTCATCGTTTCCGCTATCGGCAAGCGACGCCGACTCTTTGGTTTCGGCG
>CAXMPL010000154.1:0-7338 GCA_964195125.1 uncultured Kiloniellales bacterium
GTCATCGCCGACGCCGCCGACGCCGCCGGTGGAGCGGCGGAACCGGCCGATGAGCAACCCGTTGCCGCCCAGGTCCCGAGCGGTGGCGCTGCGGTCTGGTCACAGCAGGGACCGACCGGGACCGAGCGCCCGTCGCCCGAACCCCCGACCGATGGTGACACCGCGCTACCGGCCGCCGCAGCGGTGGCAACAGCCGCTGCAGTGTCAGCAGTGGCCGACGCCGGAGATGACTCCCGGCGCGGAGTCCTGTCTCCGGTAGTACGGAAGCTTGCCGCCGAGGGCGGGGTCGATCTCGATCAGATCGTCGGTACCGGCTCCGGTGGACGGATTACTCGTAAGGACGTGGAGGCGGGTGTCGCCGCCGGTGAGGCTGCGGCTGAGGCGCCGTTTCCCGCCGTAGCGGAGGACGGCGAAGCTACCACGGTCATCGTGGAGGAACCCGAGCCCGTTGTCGCCGTGGCCGTCGAGAGCCAGCCTGCGGAGGAACCCGAAGAAGGTGACGTCGAGCTCAGCAAGATCCGTGTCATCACCGCGGAGCGCATGGTGGAGTCGAAGCGGACATCGGCGCATGTGTGGACGTCGGTCGAGGTCGACTTCGAGTCGGTCGCCAGGGCGCGGAGCCAACACGGTCCTGAATTCAAGGAGAGCGAAGGTTTCTCGCTCACCTACATGCCGTTCATCTCACGAGCCACTATTGATGCGCTTGGCGCATTTCCGGTCGTCAACAGCTCGCTCGACACCGAAGCTGGAACCGCCGAGTTCCATCAGGGTGTCGCCCTCGGGATCGCCGTCGATCTCAACCAGGGCGGCCTCATTGTGTTGACGATGAAGAATGCCGATAGCCACAGCCTGACCGGGCTTGCCAGGGAGATCCGCGGGGTGGCCGAGCGTGCCAGGGACAACCATTTGAAGCCCGACGACCTGGCGACAAGTACCTTCACGATCACCAACCCTGGGCCATTCGGCTCGTATATGAGCGCCCCAATCATCAACCAGCCGAATGTCGCCATCCTCTCCACCGATACGGTGGTGAAGCGGCCGACAGTGGTCACGTTGCCGGACGGCACCGACACGGTCGCCATTCGCCACATCGGGTATCTCGGACTGAGCTGGGACCATCGAGCGTTCGACGGGTCGACCGCAGTGCTGTTCCTTGCCCGTATCAAGGAGAACCTGCAATCGTGGGATTGGGACCAGGAACTGCGATGAACCCGCGTTTACGCGTCCGGTGGCTTGGGCGCGTCGATTACGACGAGGCCTGGGATCTGCAGCGCGCCATCTGGGAGGGCCGCACCGAGGGAAGGACCGGCGACGACTACCTACTCCTGCTGGAGCACCCGCACACGTACACGGTCGGCAGGAATGGCAGCGGCTCCAATCTCTCGATTCTGGAGCAGAATCTGACCAGTCTCGGTGCTCAGCTGCGGCACGTTGACCGTGGCGGCGACATCACCTATCACGGGCCCGGTCAGCTCGTCGGCTATCCGATCGTCGAGGTACCGGAACTCAGCAACGGTTGGGACATGGTTGGGCATCTGCGGCGCATCGAGGCGATGCTCATCGCAACGCTTTCCGAGCTGGACATCGAGGCCTGGGCAGAGCCGGGATTCACCGGTGTGTGGACCGATCGTGGCAAGGTGGCCGCCATCGGGGTGAGAGTGGTGAGAGGGGTCTCCACTCACGGTTTCGCACTGAACGTCGACCCCGACCTCGCTTATTTCTCCAACATCGTCCCCTGCGGGATTGCCGACCGTTCTGTGACATCTATCGCCGAGCTCCTCGGGGCGCATGTCCCGATGGAGACCGTCGTCAACAGCCTTCTGCTGCATGCTGCAGACGCGTTCCCCGCCGCTGAGCCAGAGGTGCAGCTCGGTGCATTCCGGCCCACCGACCGATCCGGGGAGTACGACGTCGATGCGATGGTGGCCGCCGGCGCTTTCTCCGCGGCCCGTCATGGAGAAGCACCTCTGCTGATCGGTGGGCTACTACCCGGTGAGCCGAAGCGCCCCGAATGGATGCGCGTCCGTGCCAACCTGTCATCTGACGGCTACCGCGACCTGAAGACGCTGATGCGCGGTCTCGAGCTCAACACGGTGTGCGAGGAAGCAGGCTGTCCCAACATCTACGAGTGTTGGGAGTCCGGCACCGCGACCCTCATGCTGCTCGGCGACACATGCACCCGTGCGTGCTCCTTCTGCGATGTCAACACCGGAAAGCCGGGCACGGTCGACCTCGAGGAACCACTACGGGCCGCAGAGGCCATCCAGCGCATGGGGCTGCGCCACGCCGTGTTGACCTCGGTGAATCGAGACGACCTGCCGGACGGCGGCGCCGCCATTTTCGCCGAGACCATCCGGCGTATACGGGATCTCCTCCCCGACTGCGACGTCGAGGTGCTCATTCCCGACTTCAAAGGCGATAGCGACGCATTGGAAACCGTGGTCACGGAGAAGCCACAGGTACTCAACCACAACACCGAGACCGTATTGCGCCTACAGCGAGACATCCGCACCGCGGCGAACTACGCCAGGTCGCTCACCCTGCTGGCACGAGCGAAGTGGCTGAACCCGGCAGGCACCGTCAAGTCCGGGCTCATCGTCGGCATGGGGGAAACCGAGGAAGAAGTGCTCGGCGCCCTCGCCGACATGCGCGCCGTCGGCGTCGACCTGGTCACCATCGGTCAATACCTGCGGCCGACCGCGAGGCATCGACCGATCCACCGCTACGTGCACCCGGACGAGTTTGCGCGCTACCACCACCATGGCGAGGCGCTCGGGCTCGGCCACGTCGAGTCCGGTCCTCTTGTCCGGTCGTCCTACCACGCCCGCGAGTCGCTTGCCGAGACCATGTGAACCCGGAGCGCATCGCGGCAGCCCGTCGCCAGATGGGCGAGCGCGGAGTCGACACCCTCGTCGTAACGGTCGGCTCGGATCTCCCGTATCTCATCGGCTACCGGGCGATGGAGAGCGAGCGCATCACCGCCCTCGTCCTGGCCGGCACTGCCGATCCGGTTCTGGTCGTGCCAGCCCTGGAGGCACCGCGGGTTGACTCGCCGGTCGAGACCCGTGCCTGGGAGGAGACGGAGGACCCGATCGCGATCATCGCCGAACTCGTCGGCGAGGGAGCCTCAACGATCGCTATAGGCAACCAGACCTGGGCCACCTTTGTGCTGGCGCTCCAGCGCCGCCTCGCCACGGCGAGGTTCATCGAGGCAGAGCCACTGATGGCCCAGCTTCGAATCGTAAAAGACGAAAAAGAGCTTGCTGCCCTCAGGGCTGCTGGCGCGGCAACGGATATTGTTGTCGCCCAGATCGCGGAGATGCAGATGTCCGGGCGCACCGAACGTCAGGTGGCTCGGACCATCGAGCAGCTCACGCTCGAATCCGGGCATGAGGCTTCCGGGTTTGCCATCGTTGCGTCCGGCCCAAACGGGGCGTCGCCGCACCACGAGGCCACCGACCGTGTGATCGAACCCGGCGATGCTGTCGTCGTCGACTTCGGGGGCTGGCTGCGAGGCTATGGATCCGACACCAGCCGGATGTTCGCTGTCGGTGATCCCCCTCCCGGGTTCAGGGATGCGTTTGCTGTGTTGAGAGAGGCGCAACGCGCAGGCATCGACGCGGTGCGGCCGGGGGTGACGGCTCAGTCGGTGGACCGGGCCGCACGGGATGTGATCGCCGGTGCGGGGTATGGAGAGATGTTCATCCACCGCACCGGGCATGGGATCGGCCTCGACACCCACGAGCACCCCTACCTGGTCGCCGGGAACACCGTCGAGCTGAAGCAGGGGATGGCTTTCTCGATCGAACCGGGGATCTACCGGACAGGCGAGTGGGGGATGCGCATCGAGGACATCGTTGCCGTCACCGAGGATGGCGTAGAGCGGATGAACCAATCGGACCGCGACCTCTACATCGTTGACTGAGAGTCGCAAGTCGCAAGTCGCAGGTCTCAAGTCGAACAACTGGTCTTGCTTGTGTCTTGAGTCTTGCATCTGTCCTCCGACGACTCGGTACGCTGTCCGCGCCCAGGGAGGTCACATTGGATATCGAACAGCGCTCGGCTGATGCCCTTCGTATTCTGGCGGTCGATGCGGTGCAGCGGGCGGAGTCGGGACACGCCGGGATGCCGATGGGGATGGCCGACCTGGCGGCTGTGCTGTGGTCGGAGGTGATCCTGCTCGACCCGGACGACCCCTCATGGCCGGATCGCGACCGCTTTGTTCTCTCCAACGGGCACGGCTCGATGCTCCTCTACGCCCTGCTCCACCTGAGCGGATTCGGGCTGGAGATGGAGGAGCTCGAAAACTTCCGCCAGTTCGGCTCCCGCACCGCCGGGCACCCCGAGTACGAGCCCGACATCGGTATCGAGATGACCACCGGACCGCTCGGGCAGGGGTTTGCCACCGCGGTGGGGATGGCTGTTGCCGAAGCCCATCTGAACGCCGAGCTCGGCACGGAGCTTGTGGATCACCGCACATACGCGTTCGTCTCCGACGGCGATCTGATGGAGGGAGTCGCCTCGGAAGCCGCCTCATTGGCCGGCCATCTCAACCTGTCCAAGCTCACCTACATCTATGACGACAACCAGATCACGATCGACGGGCCAACAGGCCTGGCCTTCAGCGAGGACGTTGCCGCGCGGTTTGGAGCGTACGGTTGGCACACCGTCGACGTCGACGGGCATGATCGGCCGGCGATCCGACAGGCGATCGCAAGCGCCAACGAGTCGAATCGCCCTTCGCTGGTGATCGCCAGGACCCACATCGGCTACGGCTCACCGAACAAACAGGACACCGCAGCTGCCCATTCAAACCCGCTTGGTGTCGACGAGGTCAAGCTGGTCCGGGAGGCCTACGGCTGGGACCTCCCACCGTTCGTGATACCCGAAGAGGTGTACGCCTGGTTCGAATCCGGAATGGAGCGTGGCCGATCCGCACATCGCGCCTGGGAGGCACGCCGGGCTGCGGCCTTTGTCGCAGACGCCGAGCTGGAGAAGCGATGGGCGGCCTTCCACGAACCGGCCAATCTGATGCTCGACATACCCGTTTTCGAAGGCTCAGTCGCGACGCGGAGTGTCTCCGGAGCGGTGATCCAAGACATCGCGGCCGCCCTCCCCGGTCTCGTCGGCGGGTCGGGTGACCTCACGCCATCGAACAACACCCTGATCGAGGGATCTCAGAACTTCTCGGCCAAGCACCCGGAGGGCCGAAATCTGCGCTTCGGAGTCAGGGAACATGCGATGGGAGCCGTCGTCAATGGGATCAATCTGCACGGCGGGCTCCGCGCCTACGGCGGTACGTTCCTGATCTTCTCCGACTATATGCGAGGCGCGGTCAGGCTCTCAGCCCTGATGGGGGCACCGTCGATCTGGATCTGGACCCACGACTCGGTGTTCCTCGGCGAGGACGGCCCGACGCACCAACCGATCGAGCACCTTGCGTCGCTGCGTGCCATGCCCAACCTGTGGGTGATGCGCCCTGCGGACGCAACCGAAGTCACGGTGGCGTGGGAGACCGCGATCAGTCGCACCGATGGGCCGACTGCGATCGTGCTCACTCGACAGGGCCTTCCCACGCCGTCCGCTCCACCCGAACGCGCCGATGTGCGACGGGGCGCCTACATCAGACATGATGGGACCGATCTGGTGATCGTCGCCACCGGCTCGGAGGTCCCGCTCGCCGAGCGGGCTGCCCAGGTGCTCCAGGCCAGTGGAATTTCGGCCCGCATTGTTTCGATGCCGAGCTGGGAGGCGTTCGCCGTGCAGGATGAGTCGTATCGGGCGGTGGTGCTGCCTCCTTCGCTTCCCGTAGTGACGCTGGAGGCCGGCACCACATTCGGCTGGGGGGCCGTCTCGGGATCGGGCGGTCTCCGCATCGGCATCGACCACTTCGGTGCTTCCGCTCCGTATGCGGTCATCGCCGCCGAGTGGGGGTTCACCCCGGAGGCAGTGGCGCAACGTATCGAGGATTGGCTGGACGATTGAGTACCGAGTACCAAATACCAAGTAACAAGTGAAGACCGGCGGCTCATGGAGCTGACCCCTTCCCTGCTCTTTGTGATGTGGGGTGCAGGTGTCGCCGCCGGCACTGCCCTCGTCGCTACCTGGCGGGTGGTTGGCCGCGGGTATCTGTGGCTTGCCGGGGGGGTGGCTGCCGGGCTCGCTGCGCTCGCTGCGCTTGCCGGTGGTGGTGCTCTTGCTTGGGTGGCGGCCGTTCTTGCCACCGGTGGGGCACTGGCGGCGAAGCGGGATCTGGTTGCTGCGACTCTGTTCACCGCCTCGAGCGGCGTCTTGCTGATCACGGGCTACGAGGCGGGCGCATTTGCCCTGGCTCTGTTGCTTTCCGGAACCGTGCTGCTTGGTGCGATCACCTCCGAGATGCTGCTCGGGCACTGGTTCCTCGTCGACCCCACACTGCCGCGGCGATCGCTGTTGACGCTCGACGCTCTCTCTGGTGCCGGCCTCGTCGCCGAAGTCGGATTCGTCGCCGCCACTGGATCGCTGGCAGTCTCGGCTATGGACGGCATCTTGACCGCAGTGTGGGCGGCGCTGGTCGTGCTCGGCGGGCTGTTGATGATCGGTGTCTGGTTTTCGTTGCGCGAGCCGCGGTACTCGGGCGTCATGGCGGCTACCGGGCTGTCGTATCTCGCCGTTCTCGTCGCGTTCGGGATCGTGGCCGCTGGACGCTCGCTGGTCGCCGGGGGGCTGTGACAGGCTCCTAGGATTCCGACGATGCGGATCTACACGCGGCGGGGTGACGATGGCACCACCGGGCTGTTCCATGGTGGCCGCGTGGCGAAGGATGCGGCAGGTCCCGAGGCCTACGGCGCCGTCGACGAGGCGGTGTCTGCGCTTGGCATAGCAAGGGCCGCCGCCACCGACGATCTCGCCGCGGAGATCCTCGTCATTCAGCGGCAGCTGTTTGTGGTGGCAGCCGAGCTCGCCACCAACCCGGTCAAACGCGACCTGTTGGAGAACGGTGTCAGCAAGGTGAGCAAGGCGATGATCGACGGTTTGGAAGATCGAATCGATGGGGTCGTCGCCGAGCGCGGGATGCCGACCGAGTTCATCGTGCCCGGCGGTGACCCGGTGGGTGCCGCTATCGACGTGGCGAGATCCATCGTGCGTCGCGCGGAACGACGGGCGGTCACCCTGGAGGGTGAGAGCGGCGCAACGGGCAGCCTCGTTGTCGCCTACCTCAATCGTCTTGCCGACTATCTGTACATGCTCGCTCGTTCGGTCGAGGGCGAGTGGACCCCCAGTCGAGGAGGGCCCGATGGTTGAGATCGTTGCCGGAGGATCACTCGAGAACGCCGCCGGCGATCTCCTGGCAGTGCC
>CAXMPL010000155.1:0-8990 GCA_964195125.1 uncultured Kiloniellales bacterium
ATGGAGCGCCGCAGTCGTCAACGGTCGGTCACACGGTCCGAGCGCCTGGGACGGATATCTCACCCTTGCGGCCGCCCTGGCCGGCGCCGACTCCATCGACCGGGGCGCCCCTGTCGAGGTCGAAATCCCGGAGCGGCCGGCGCTCTACGCGTAGCCACCCAGTGGCCCGCCAGCGGCAGCAGCCCGAGGCGATGTTGCTTGGACGAAGGCCGACCGGTGCTTCAACGCGCGCACCGATAGGTGACCGGTCGTCTCGATAAAAGTGGGGCCAGTTTTCCCGCTCTCGCCGCTTGGCGGCGGGCCGCTCGGGCCACGGCTCCGCAGGAATGGTCTCGCCACAGAGATTAAAATCGCGATCTGCGGAGCCTCAGTTTTCCCGCTCTTGCCGCTTGGCGGCGGGCCGCTCGGGCCACGGCTCCGCAGGAATGGTCGCGCCACAGAGATAAAATCGCGATCTGCGGAGCCTCTAATTTCGCGCTCTCGGCTACGGGCCACATCGGGACACGCCTCCGCAAATGGCCTTGCCACAGAGACCGGATCGTGCCCTATTACGGAGCCTATCAAAGCCGATCCGCGCTCCGATTTCGTCGGCGTATCGACCAACGTTCTCTTGCCCCGCCGTGATGAGTGCTCACCGAGGTGTTTCGTCTGGGGTCGGGACCGGCTGCGGACCGGCGCCCATGATGGATTGGTCGTAGTCGATGATGGAACCGGTCATGACGCCGGCGTCATCCGAGGCGAGGAACGCTACGGCCGCGGCGACCTCATGTGGCTTGATGAGCCTACCGAACGGTTGCCGGGCCTCGGCCTCCTCCAGCCAGTCGGCGCCATCGGAATGGAACCGACGCTGGGTGACGTCCTCCCCAGGGGTGTCCATCCAACCCGGGCTAAGACAGTTCACTCGAATTCGGTCCCAGGCAACCGAGTAGGCCACATTCTTGGTGAGGGTCACCAATGCTCCCTTGGAGGCGGCGTAGGGCGTGAGGAAGGGCACGCTGCCGTAGGCCGCGACCGAGGCGATGTTGACGATGGCGCCCGGAATGTGCTCTCGGCGCATGATGGCGATAGCGCCCTGCATGAGAAGAAACGGCGCCCGCACGTTGACGTCGAACAACGTGTCCCACAGCTCAACTGCCGTGTCGACGATTGACCCGCGCAGCGACAAGCCCGCGGCGTTGACCAGGACGTCGATCCGGCCGAATCGCTCGTCGGTTGCGGCAATGAGGGCCTTGCAGCTGTCGGCATCGCCGAGTTCGACCGATACGAATAGGGCCTCAGCGCCGAGTTCGGCGAGGGCAGCCACGACGTTGGCTCCCCGCTCGTGGTTGCGGCCGCAGACCACGATCCCGGAAGCACCCTCCGACGCGAAACGACGTGCCACGGCCTCGCCAATTCCCTGGGTGCTCCCGGTGACGAGCGCAACCCTTTCGTCGAAACGCCCCATCATCCTCTCCCCTCATGGCTCTTGACCAGAGCAATTACCATATTGACTCACTCTCGTGGCTCGCGCGCAGCGGTGGGATCCGAACGTGCTGCGGCCCCTTCATCGTGGCTGCCAGTCTGACATCGACGCTAGCCACTGCGTTGGCGAATCTATTGCCGTGGCGGGTGCTTCTGTTTGGCCTGCCCGAGGGCCTCGGGGCCGAGCGCCCCGTAGCCGCCGTCTACCACGAGATTGCTGCCGGTGATGAACGATGCCTGATCGGAGACCAAAAACATCACAGCATCGGCAATCTCCTCGGGATCAGCCATCCGGCCCAGCGGTTGGAACTCGGCGGCGAAGGCGTCGGCAGCCTCCCGCGTCCCATGGCCCTTTTCGATGTTGCGACTCCACGTCCATCCCGGCGACACCGCGTTGACCCGGATGCCGCGCGGCGCAAGCGCCTGGGCCCCGGTCTTGGCCAACATGAGCAGCGCGGCCTTGGTGACGTTGTAGACCATACGGTCGGGTTGGGATACCGCCGCCGACACCGACGCCATGTACACCACCGAACCACCGCGGGGCAGGTGGCGTGCCGCTTTCCCGGTGAGCCTGGCCGCCGAAATCATGTTGACGTCCATCGCCTGACGCCACAGCTCCCACGTTGTGTCGTAGCCATCGTCGTCGAAGATGGCAGGTGCGTTGACGACGATGTCGAACCGGCCGAAGTCGTCGACTGCAGTTGCGACGAGCCGATCAAGAAAGCCGTCGTCGGTCACATCCCCGACCAGGTAGCGTCCGGTATCGCCAATGACCTCTTCGACCTCGTCTCGGACCGCCTGGTTGTGGTCGCCGAGCACGACCTGGGCTCCCTCTCCGACGAACCTGTGTGCGATCGCCAGGCCGATCAGCGACGCGCCGCCCGTGACCACCGCCACCTTGCCCGAGAGTTGTGTCATGACCCTCGCCCGCTCTCCTTCAATCGCGGACCTGAGAGAGGAAACCCTGCATCCCCTGCTTGATGAACTCGTCGACACCGGTGGCGAGATAGCGGGCCCCCTTGTCGATCCACTTCCCAGTGGCAGCGGAGGTCCCGACGAAGATGCCAAGGGTCTTCTCTGAGCCCAACACGGCCTCCGCCACCCGATCCATCGCCGCCACGACCTCGGGGTGGGAGGTGTCGCCGGGGTAACCAAGCGAGTGCGAGAGATCGGTGGGTCCGATGAACAGTACGTCGACGCCTTCAACCCGAACGTAATCCTCGATGGCGTTCACGGCGTCCATGGTCTCGATGTGGATGACCACCATGGTCTCTCGGTTCGCTCGTTCGGTGTAATCGCCGATTGACTCGTACATGCCCCAGTCCGAGGCCCGGCTGCCGGCCAGGCCCCGCCGACCGCGCGGGTGGTACTTCACCGATTGCACTGCCTCTTCGACGCCTGCGACCGTGTTGACCCACGGCACGTGCACGCCATGGATACCGGTGTCGAGGAAGCGGAGGATCAGGTGCGCTTGGTTGGTCGTCACCCGGGCGATGGGTGTGACCCCTCGCAGCTCGGCGGCTCGACAGAGCCCCTCCACATCGCGGGGCTGGAGGGTGCCATGTTCTGCATCGAAGACCAGGAAGTCCCACCCTTGCATGGCGACAAACTCGGTGAAGGCCGGCTCTGCGTACTTGATGAAGCAGCCGAACACCGTCTCACCGGCGGCCAGCTTCACCTTGGTGGCATTCTCGCGCATCAGGCTTCCGATTCGTCGATGCGCAGACTGACGACGTCTTCCCAGCGTTCCGTCTCCCATGAGCGGGCCATGGCGGCGGCCACCGACCCGGTAGCGAGTGCATCGCCGAAGTCGGGGCGGAATCGCTGGCCCGCTTCGATGGATTTCAGGAACTCAAGCGCCTCGATGATCTTCATATCCTCGTACCCAAGAGAGTTTCCACCGCCAGGCACGATGTTGCCCTGGTGGGGGAAAGCGTCACCGGCCAGTACCTCGATGAAGCCGTCCACCGGCTGTTCCTCAGGGAGGTAGAGCTGGAGCTGGTTGAGCTTCTCGTGATCCCACGACGCCGCCCCCTTGGAGCCGTTGAGCTCCAATGCCATCGAGCTCTGGGGCCCGAAGATCGACCGGTCCGCCTCGAGCGTGCCGCGAGCGCCGTTGGCGAACTCGACCAGGGCGCCCACGTAGTCCTCGTTAGTGACCTTCCCGGTCGGGTCGCCTGGCTTGCCCCGCTCGTAATGAGTGCCCTCCCCTGGTGTGGGGAGGGGACGCTCCTTTACGAAGATCTCCTTCACCGACACCACTCGCGTGATAGGACCGCACAGGTACTGGGCCATGTCGATGGCATGAGACATGATGTCGCTGAGCACTCCGAAACCGGCCTCTTCCTGGAGAAAGCGCCAAGACAGCAGGCCTAGCCGATCTCGCCCGTACATGGAGAAGAAGCGACCTCGGTAGTGGGTCAGCTCGCCGAACCGGCCCTCCTCGATAAGCTCGCGGATGTACTGAACGAGCGGGACCCAACGGTAGTTGTATCCGGCACCTGTGATGACTCCGGCCTTGCGAGCGGCGAGTTCCATGGCAGCCGTGGCTTGTGGAACAATGCCGACCGGCTTCTCGCAGAAGATGTGTTTTCCTGCGGCCGCTGCCGCCTCCGCCAGCTCTTGATGAAGGGTGTTCGGCGCCGTGATGTCCACGATGTCGATGTCCTCGTGCTCCACGAGGACACGCCAGTCGGTCGTGCCAGATTCGAACCCGAAGTTTTGGACGGCGAGGTCGAGGCGGTCGGGTACGGTGTCGGCAACAGCGACCAGCCGGGGGGCGATGCCGGCTTCCGGGAAGTACTTCGGGATGCTGAGGTATGACCGCGAATGTGCCTGGCCCATCCAGCCAAATCCGATGACGCCGATACCGATCGAACTGGGCACACGTCCTCCTATGAAGGCGCCGGTGCAAGCCGATCCCACACCTCTGGGTTGACCAGGCTGGTGGGGCGCTCGCCGCTGAGCACCTGGATGACTCGCTCGAACGCTGCCAAGAAGATGCGGCGCTTCGCTTCCGCAGTGCCGGCCGCGACGTGTGGAGTGACGACGACGTCGGTACGGTCGAGCAGCGGATGGCCCAGGGGCAACGGCTCGGGCTGGGTGACGTCGAGCCCTGCACCAAAGAGCCGCCCCGAGTCCAGGGCAGCCTGCAGCGCATCGAGGTCGACCAGACCCCCCCGTGCGGTGTTGAGGAACACGGTGCCGGGCTTCATTGCCCTAAACACGGCCTCACCGAACAGGCCCTCGGTTTGTTCGGTGAGCGGGACATGCACCGACACGACATCTGCCGTAGCGAGAAGATCCGTCAGCGACGCCGCTCTGCTCTCATTTGGGAACGCGTCCGGGTCGAGGTACGGATCGAAGGCGAGAATCCGCATCCCGAGACCCGCCGCGATGTCGGCGACCCGTCGGGCGATGCGGCCATACCCAACGAGCCCGAGGACCTTGCCCTGCAGCTCCATGCCGACGTGATGGGCATAGAGGTCGCTGCCCCCTCCGCGGAGATCGGCCTCGGACTGTTTGACATTCTTGGCGACCATCAGCATCAGCGTGATGGTGTGCTCGGCCGTCGAGATCGTGGGACCGTCGGGCGTGTTGTAAACGGCGATGCCTCGTTCGGTTGCGGCCGCGAGATCGACCTTGTCGTAGCCAATCCCGGTCCGCGAGATCACGCGGAGGCGAGGGGCTCGGTCCATCAGCGCAGCGTCGTAGCGACGGACCGACGCAACGATTCCCTCGGCGCCGCCTAGCGCGGCGTAAGGCTCATCGGGTGTGGCGCTCGCCGGTCCGAGCATCGTGGCCTGCCTCGCCACCTCGTCCACGAGATCGGGTAGAACCGACCGCTCGAACCACACCTTCGGCTGCGCCGCTGCCATGTGCTCCTTCACTCCTCGACACCAGCTGTCTCGCGATCATACCTGTGGCTATTGGAACGTTCCATACGGTTCCGAATTGGAGTAAAGCTCATCCGGCGAAAACCGGCTCGGGCAGCCCGCGCACACCTGGATCGAAGGCGAACAGTCCGCCAGGCTCGTGCTGGCCGACTGCCGAGGAGTATGAACCGCCGTCACCGATCGACGTGACATAGAGCGTTTCGAGCCCCGGCCCGCCGAATGCGGGCATCGTCGGCTTCTCCACCGCAAGTTCAACCACGCGATCGATATCGCCCTTGGGAGTGATCCTGGCCACCGCCCAGCCGTACACGCACGCCACCCAGTAGCAGCCTGCCTCATCGACGCAGGCGCCGTCCGGCCGTCCCGGCAAATCTGCGAAGTCCGTGAACACCTGCGCGTTGGCCCTATGCCCACTCGCGGGCTCGTACCCGTACGACCAGACCGTGTCGCGCAGCGTATCCGCGAAGTACATCACACGCCCGTCGGGGGCGAAGGCGAGCCCGTTGGGCACGCCGATCTCCGTTTGCACCGTGCTGGCCGCGCCGTCGCCCTCCACGACGTGCAGCATTCCCTCGAATCTGTCGGCGGCCGCCGGCACGTGCATGCTTCCGATCCAGAACCGGCCAGCCGGGTCGCACCGCCCGTCGTTGAGACGCACGGTCGGGCGCGGCGACTCGAGATCGATCCACACGGTCACCTCGCCTGTCGACCAGTCGAACCATACGATCTGATGCTCCAGCCCCATGAGAAGTCGGCCGGGTCGATCGGTGAGCACGATGGAGCCGGGACGGCCCGGCAGGTGGCAGTGCAGATCCTCTCCACTTGACGGATCGAAGCGGTGGACCCTCTGGCCGTCGATGTCGATCCAGTACAGCACGCCTTCTTGATGGCTCCACAGTGGGCACTCACCAAGGAGCGCGCGGGCAGGAACTACGCATTCGATTGCTATCGCGTTCATGCGGCCGGGGCGAGCCGCCCGTGTTCCATTTCGTGTCGGAACCTTGACAGCAGGGTGTCGACGCCTGGAAGCGGGTAACCGAGAGCCTCGCTCGTGACAGTCGCGTCCAGACTCGTATCGATTGGAATCGGAGCCGGGCCCGTCGCACTCAGATCCGCCGGGCCCGAGCTGAGCAGGTCGGCGTCGAGCTCGAACATCCTGGCAACAGCGCGTGCGAACTCCATGCGGTCCACGGTCTGACCGCCGCAGCAGTGGAATATCCCGGTCAAGTCTCGCTCGACGATGCGAAGCATCATCTCGGCACTTTCGCTCGCCAGGCTCGGGGTGGCGATCATGTTCGCCGGCGCCTGCCAAACCACAAAAGGTCGCCCGTTCCGCAAGGCATCAACGACGGTGCCGGCGAAGTGACCCATACCTGGATTCTGCGTGGGGACGTAGTCGGCTCGCAGCCAATGGGTTCCGTTGACGCCGGCGATTCTGGCGACTGCCCCGTTAGCGGCGGCGTTGGAGACGATCGTTTCGCCGACGACCTTAAGCACGCCGTAGAGGTTGATTGGGTTGGGAGGGGTTGTCTCCGCTGCCGCCGATTGTGTGCCGTCGAAGACCCAGTCGGTCGAGACCAGCACCAACTTGGCGTCGATCTCGTTGGCGGCATCGACCAGGGTCTGGGTCGACGTCACATAGCTGTCCCATGCCAAGGCTCGATTGGCGTACATGAGAGGGAAGTCGTTGAGGATCGCAGCGTGGATGATCGCTTCGGGTCTCGTCTCAAGCACGGCGTTCCGTAGCGATGAGCTATCCGTCATATCGACGGACACGACGTCGAACGGTTCCTTTCCCGAAGGGCGCCAGGTGTGCGCGGTCACGGTGACTTGGGCCGCATGCCGCTCAATGGCCACCTTGACGACGTTGCTGCCGACGAACCCGGTACCGCCGGTTACCAAGAGTCGCATAGTGCCCTCCGCGGCCTGTCCGCCGACTGAACGCAAACCGCTTGACAGCGATTTGAGCTCGAGTATACGGTCCGGCATTGGAACGTTCCACGCGTTTCTGGATGGACAGGTTCAAGAGCCTTCCGGAGGGACGCAGCCTTGCGAATCGGCCTGATCGGAGCGGGTCGCATCGGCACTCTGCACGCCGGCGTGCTTAGTGCGATTGATGCCGTCGAAGAGCTGGTGATCGTCGACGTCGAGGCAGACCGAGCGAAGTCCTTGGCTGAAAAACTCGGTGTTTCTCACCTGGACCGGCCCCACGACGTTTTCGACAAGGTGGACGCAGTGGTGATCGCCAGCTCCACCGAGACGCATTCCCCCTACCTCATCCAGGCCGCTGCGGCCGATGTCCCGGCGTTTTGCGAGAAGCCCATCTCGATCGACTTGGAATCTACCGATCGAGCCGCCGCCGCGGTGCACGAAAGCGGTATTGCAGTGCAGATGGGCTTCATGCGCCGCTTCGATCCTGGATACGTAGCGGCTCACGAGGCCGTTGCGGAGGGTGCGGTCGGTGAGCTGTTGCTGGTGGCGGCGCAGACACACGACCTCGAACCTCCGCCTGAGGACTACATCGCGATATCCGGTGGGATCTTCACCGACATGCTGATCCATGAGTTCGACATCATTCGGTTCGTCACCGGGAGTGAGTTCGTCGACGTCGCCGTGACCGGCACCACCAACACACTGCCCGTCTTCGACCGTTACGGCGACTTCGGCACCGTCGTCGTGGCAGCCCACCTCGCCAACGGCGCGCTGGCGATGATCGCAGGTGTCCGCACCGACGCCATTGGCTATGACATCCGGATGGAGGTCTTCGGTACCGCTGACAGCGTTGCGGTGGGCCTCGGTCCGCATACCCCGATCCGAACCCTCGAACCTGGCCTCGACCTCCCGCGTCCCCCGGCCATCGCTGGTTGGACGGAACGGTTCGGATTCGCTTATCGTGCAGAGATGGAGGCCTTTATTAGGCTCGTTGCAGATGGCGCCGCCAGTCCGTGCACCGTAGGCGACGCTCGGACCGCTCTCGTCGTGGCAGAGGCTTGTCGCAAGGCCGCAGCCGAACAGCGACCCGTTCGTATCGAAGAGATCGGATGAGCGATCTCCCATGCAGGATCGCCGGCGCCCGGATCACGTGGGGAATGCCCATCCCCGGGCTGGACCGCTTCTGGACCAGGATCGGGTGATGTCTGAGATGGTCGAGGCAGGGATTTCGGCGACCGAGCTTGGGCCCAAGGCCGATGCCACCCTCGACTTTCGATTCAACGAGACGGTGGCGGCGGACGTTGTGAGGATTCCCGCACCAACTGCGGGAGAGGACCGTGCCCCACACCGGGGCTCGACGGAGGAAGGAGCCGCGAACGCGGCTCTTGCGCAAAGGAAGGAACACTGATGATTATCAAGCGACGGGTATGGGGAGCCCTGGTGCTCGCTCTCGTGCTGGTCATGGCCGCGTGTAGTAGCGGCGACGACACAACCACGAGCGCGGCGACCGGCGACGGCGCAACCACCACGACCGGCGACGGCGCAACCACCACAACGGGCGACGGCGGTCAGGTGAGCCAGACCGGCTTTTCGTTCGACCTGATCTTCCACGACGCGGACGCGTCCGGCACGTTCTGGGGCGTGATGAAGGTTGGTTTCGATGATGCCTGTGACGTATACGGCGTGTCCTGCACCATGATC
>CAXMPL010000156.1:0-11729 GCA_964195125.1 uncultured Kiloniellales bacterium
CGGCACCGTTCACGGCCTGTTCGGCGAGCTCGGTGTCGGCACCGTCACCGCCTCCACCCTCCAACTCGGTCTGGCATTTGCCGCAGTTCTCGCGGGACTCGGCATCACGTTCCTCTTCCTCGGCGGTGGCCTGGTCTGGGCCGGAACGGGACGCGACGAGATCGTCGTCCTGTCCATCGATGAGCGGCTGTCCGAACCAGAGATGGTGTGAGGACAGGAACCAAACAACAACCTGAAAGCGGGGGCCCCGACCCAGTCGGGGTCCCGGCGCGTCTGGGAACCGGTCATGGTGCCCGGGCTGGCCGATTCGCCGGCACGCCCGATCCCGAACCTGAACGGTCCTGACATTCGCCCCTAGGCAGCTGTCCGCCCACCTGAGACCTTGTAAATGTCCACACAAGCGACCGGCAGCCCGGCTCATCGCGCTCAGCGGCGACGAGGAGGAAAAGAGATGCGACTAATCGCCACTATCCCGGCAACCATCGGATCCGACTTCGCATCGGCCGATGGAGGTCACATGGGCGGGTGGGGTTGGGGGATAGCTATCTTCGGATGGCTGTTTGAAAGATCAAGCCCTCGTAGCTCAGGGGATAGAGCACCGGTTTCCTAAACCGATTCGGCCTGTTTCGGCCCGATTCGCTCCTTCCCTGGCTGAGTAGGGCTTTCGGCCGACTCTCCATAGAGAGCTTGAGATCTCGACCGCCTCGACACCTTGCATCGTCTCGCGCGTTCTTGCATCGTTTCGCGTCAGGTGCGGCCCAGGTTGAGCCCAGGGTGCCGAGCTATCGTCGGTGAGGATCATCTTGGCGGCCTGTTTGGTCACCTCCGAACCGGACCCCCAAGTCGGCTTGCTCGACTACGAGTGGGTCATCGAGGGCGACATCAAGGCCTGTTTCGACACCATCGACCACCGGCGGCTCATGTCGCAGGTGGATCGGGTCCGAGAGATGATCCACCGGTTCAACGAGGTAGGGATGCGATCGTTGGACCCTCAGTCGGCGGGTGGCCGTCCTCGCCAAATCACGACTGACGACGTCGAGTTCATTGTCGAGACGGCCAAGACTCGACCCGAAAAGCTCGGGCAGCCGTTCACGCGGTGGAGTATCCGCAAGCTGGCCAGATACGAGGGTGCCAATGAGGACCGGGTGGTGAGGATCGGTCGGGAACGGCTCCGTCAGATCCTTGAAGCGAACGGGATCACGTTTCAGCGGACCAAGACCTGGAAGGAACCCAACGACCCTGACCGTGACGCCAAGCTGGACAGCATCGTCGAGGTGCGCAACGTCTATCCGGACCGGTGTTTCGCGTTCGACGAGTTCGGGCCGCTCAACATCCGTCCGGTCGGCGGGTCGTGTTTGGGCTCCCCAGGCCAAGCCGCAGCCGGTCCCGGCGCACTACTACAACACCACCATCAGAACCCTGCAACCAGGCAATACCCTATGAGCCCGAACGCCCGCCACCCATCAGCCCGGTCCATACACCGAGAAAGCGTCTTAGGACGGTGGACAGGCCAGCGTTGCGCACACACGCGAACGGCACCGGGGGCCGGCCGGTGGACGTATTCGGATTCCCAGGTCATCGGGCGATCATATGCTCGCGGCATGAGCGACACCCTCGAATTGGCCGACTACCGGCGCCGAGTGTCCGACCTGTACTACGACGTGCGTCGCGGGTCGGATCCGGAGCAAGCGTGGGCGGAGTGGCGCGAACGTCGGGACGCGCTGTTCGCCACCCACTCCCAGAGCCCGGTGCCGGCATCAGACCGGCCCGACTTCACCGGCAGCCCGTTCTTTCCCTACGACCCGGCATGGCGTGCGGCCGCTGAGGTTGAGCTGGTCGAGCAGGCGCCAATGCTGATCGATCACAGCGGAGGCGGATCGACGCGATTCGTCAGGTTCGGCATCGCGCATACCGCGGTCAATGGCGAGCCGGTTGATGCTGATCTGTGCTGGCTCGATACATCTGGAGGCGGCGTCTTTCTCCCCTTCCGCGACCCAAGCAACGGCAATACGACCTACAGCGAGGGCCGCTACCTCCTCGATACGGCAAAGGGGGCCGATCTGGGCACTGAGGACGGCCGTCTCGTGCTCGACTTCAACTTCAGCTACCACCCATCGTGTGTTTGGGACGGCCGATGGTCGTGCCCGCTGCCACCGGCGACTAACCAGCTCGCCATCGCGGTCCACGCCGGAGAACGCATCCGTTGAGGGGCGCGATGGCAAGGCTCGTTCTTTCTCAACCGCGGACGAGCCGGAGGTACTCCCCAAGGCTCTCGGCACCGAGGCGCTTCAGTCGTGGGTAGACCATCGTGTTGGCCTGACTCGTCTCGGTCACGAAAGACCCGTGCCCCCAACCAGACGCCGCCGTGAGGGCGCGCTTCAGAAGCGCGGCGGCAATCGGCGTGTTGCGGTATTGACGGATCACGCCGACCAGCCCCAGACGCGGGCCGGTCGCGTTGGGCCAGATCCTCACGAGACCGACATACTCTCCGTTGCGGTCATCGATCGCAACGAGGTAGCCGGCCGGATCGAAGGGCGGCGATTCGACGAGCTCCTCGTGGAACCAATCCCTATCCCCCCGCCAGCCGGCGGTGCCCGGCACATCGTGACGGACCGCGTTGTCCAGAGTGAACAACCTGCCTTCATCGACGGTGTCGGCAGGGTGGATGCTGAACCCGGGCGGGAGCCAAGCACGATCGATCATGGCGAGGGCTCGCCCGAACGAGACACGGAAACCCTCCGCGACGAAGTCGGTGGTAAACGCCGCGGCCCTCAAGGCAACGAGCAAGACGCGGTCGTCGGAGTGCACGGTCGCATAGAGGCTGCGGCCCAGCGCAGCGGCAGCGGCGTCGATGAGGGGGCCATAGGCAGAGAGATCCCGACATTCGAAGTCGACGAACATCCGGTCGTCCGGCCTGAGGCGGGTGGTAGCGCTACCGACCGCATTGCCGCCACGGAATGCCAGCCAGCGACGCGGCGAACCTTCGCCTCGCTGGTCGCCGCGGCGTAACTCTTCCGGTGAGACGCCATAAAGGGGTGCCGCCAGCTCGTATTGATCGGTGAACGGCTCGATGTGCATAGTCGGCGACGCTACACCGCCCCGATAGGATGTGGCCAGGTTCCCTCCCCGAGAGGTTCCCGCATGGTCAGCACGATCAACGTTGACGATCTGGCGACGATGCTCCTTGACCCGAGGGTCAAGATCATCGATGCACGCCCAACCGCGGCATTCAACGGATGGCGCCTTGGGCAGGAGACCAGGGGAGGGCACATTCCGGGCGCAGTGGCTTTTCCCACCGCCTGGGCAGCGGGGGCTTCGAACGGCGACTTGGCGGAGGTCCTTTCTTCCAAGGGCGTTCATCGAGAACTCTCGATCGTGGTCTATGGCTACGACGACAAAGACGAAGACGCCGGTGACCTCGCCGGCCGGCTTTCCGACCTCGGATATGGCCATGTACGGATCCTCGATGGAGGCTGGGCGGCATGGGCAGAGCGCCGGGACCTCGACGTGAGCAAGCTGCCGAGGTTCAGCCAGCTCGTGCACGCCGACTGGCTGCATGGCCTGCTGGCCGGAGAGCCGTTGGACGAGGCGCCTGGCGCTGACTATGCAGTCTTTCACGTCAACTCGGGTATGCCGGAGGCGTATGAAGCCGGCCACATCCCCGGTTCCTTCCACCTCGACACCAACCTCTTGGAATCGCCCACCGACTGGAATCGTCGAACACCGCGGGAGCTGGAATCGGCGTTGCTCGAGCTCGGGATCGCCAGCGATACCACGGTGATCCTGTACGGAAGGGATGGTGCGGCAGGCGAAATAGAAAAGGATTCCGAGGAGGCAGGGCTGATCGCCGCTGCCCGCGCCGCGGGCATCCTTCTCTATGCGGGTGTCGAGGATGTAAGGCTGCTCGACGGCGGCATCGGTGCCTGGCTTGCCGCCGGATATCCGGTCGAGACCGTTGCCCGCAGCCCCGTCCCTGCCGCTGCCTTCGGGGCCAGCATCCCGGCGCATGCGGACTACTTCATCGATTTCGAAGAGGCCAATGACGTTCTGGCCGATCCAGACGGCGTCCTGGTGAGCGTCCGAAGCCGGCCCGAGCACTTCGGCGAAACCAGCGGCTATGACTACATCCAGGAGGCGGGCGACATCCCGGGTGCCATTTGGGGAAACAGCGGAACCGACGCCAACCACATGGAGCACTATCGCAACGTGGACGACACCATGCGGGCGTTCAACGAGATCTCCGCCAACTGGGAGGCGATCGGCATCACCTCGGAGCGCGAGGTCACCTTCTACTGCGGGACCGGTTCGCGGGCAAGCGAGGCGTTCTTCTACGCCTACCTCATGGGTTGGTCGAACATCTCCATCTACGACGGTGGCTGGTTCGAGTGGAGCCGGCGCTCGGAAGAGCCCTCGTAGCCCCAACCCAGAACCCGGCTAAGGTGACCATATGGGAACCCTTGGATGGCCTGAGCTGCTCATCGTCCTTGTGGTCATACTCGTCCTCTTCGGCGCCAGCAGGCTTCCCAAGCTGGCGCGTTCTCTCGGCGACTCAATGAAGGAACTCCGAAAGGGGCTCGAGGAGGGCGAGTCTGAGAGCTCCGAGCAGGCGGCTGAGGAAAAGCCAGACGCCTGAGTGCGAGCTACGCCTGCAACTCATCGAGGAACGCGATCCGCCACTGCTCGGTGGTCTCGACCTGGTTGAACGTGCAGAAGTGGAAGCCGGCCACGCCGACGTTCGACTCGGCGTAGAGCGGCGACAATGCCGTGAGCAACTCGTCGCGGGCATAGCCGCCGGGTCGCACGAGCCGACCCATCAACCCGCTGTGTGAGGCCAGGAAGCGCGCCGAGTCGCCGACGCCGATCCTGGTGGCGATGGTGAGCAGTTTGCGCACCTCGGCCACGCCGGGGATTCCGATGACGACGGGCAGCACGATGCCCTTTCGGCGCAGATCGTGTACCCAGGCGGTCACGGCGTGGTCTGAGAAGCACATCTGTGTGGTGACCCATGCCGCATACGGAGCCTTGTCCACCAACGCCCGGTGCAGCGTGTCGTCCGGGATATCGGGGTGGCCGTCCGGGTATCCGGGAAGGCCGATTCTGGTGAACGGATGGCCGAGGTCGGCCAGCGCTTCCAGCAGTGACAATCCATCCGGGAACGGTCCGACGACCGGGGAATCGCCGCCGACGACGAACGCCTCGGTGATCCCGGCGGTGCTGGATACGTCGATGACCGTTTCCAGTTCGGCGAGGCTTTCGGTCAACCGCGCCGAGAGGTGGGGGATGACGTGAAAGCCCTCTCCGGCGAGCTCGGCGGCGAGCTCCATCGTGGCTGCCATCCCAGAGGATGAGGCGGTGACCGAGAGGCACCGTCGGGGAGGTGCGACGCGGCGGCCACGGCGCTCTTGAGCGGTATCAGCTCGTAGGTCGGGTCTTGAAGCAGCGAACCCAACGAGGTCCGCTGTTCGACGGTGAGGGCGTTGGTGCCCATCGTCATGACGCGCTCATCCACTCGGCCGAGCGTTCCGGCGCCTGCCCCGTGGGGCTCGCGCCGCCTTCCTCGCGACGGGGAGGTCAACCGATCGCCCCAGCCGTTCATATGGGTCGGTGCTGTGTGGGAAAGACATGGCGGCCACGAAGTAGTCCTGGAAGGCCGGCTCGACCGCGGTCTCCACTTTCTCGATCGAGCGGCAAAGCTCCTCGATGGTTCGCCGGGATGCGATGTTGAGGAGCGCGATCTGGGCGCCGGAAGCGGCGGCGTTCCCGGCCGCCGTGACCTCGTCGAGATCGCAGTCCGGTACCAGGCCGAGCACGAGTGCATGCATCGGGTCTATGAGGCTGCCAAAGGCACCGGCGAGCCGGATCCGGTCGACGGCGTCCACGTCCAAGTGATCCATGAGCAGGGCGCAGCCGGCATGTAGCGCGGCCTTTGCGAGCTGGATGGCTCGGACGTCGTCCTGGGTGACGGCGATGTTCGGCGAGCCTGGGACTAGCAGATAGGAGAAGGTGCGTCCTTCGGGCACGACCCGGTCGCTCCGGGTCGCCAGCTCGCCATCGATCACACCGTCGGTGGTGATGATCCCGGCCAGGTACATCTCGGCGACGGCTTCGATGATGCCCGACCCGCAGATGCCGGTGATCGGGGTGTCCCCGAACTCCGGATCGTCCGACCAAACGTCGCAGCCGATCACCTTGACCCGGGCCTGGAGCGTCTCGCCATCGATGCGTGCACGCTCGATGGCACCGGGGGCGGCTCGCTGGCCTGCGCTGATTTGGGCACCTTCGAATGCCGGGCCTGTGGGGCTCGACGCTGCCAGCAGGCGATGCTTGTTGCCGAGGACGATCTCGGCGTTGGTTCCGACGTCGACGACCAGGCTGATCCGGTCGGAGCGGTGAGGCTCTTCGGAGAGGATGACGGCGGCGGCGTCGGCCCCGACGTGCCCGGCAATGCTCGGGAGTACGTAGAGGCGAGCGCCGGGGTTGGCGGGGATGCCGAGGTCTATGGCGCGCATACGAATCGCCTGGTCGGTGGCGGGTGCGAAGGGGGCGGTGCCGAGAGGTCTGGGATCGAGGCCGAGGAACAGGTGGTGCATGATCGGATTGCCGACCACCACCAGCTCGAGAATGTCGTCCGTGTGGCAGCCAGCGGAGTCGGCAAGCTGTCGGATCAAGTCGCCTACCGCATCCTTGACCGCCGCCGTCATCGCCTCGGCACCGCCCTCGTTGAGCATTGCATAGGAGACGCGGCTCATCAGGTCCTCGCCGAACCGGATTTGGGGATTCATGATGCCTTCGGCGGCCAGTGCGTCGCCGCTCTCCAGATTCATCAAATGCCCGGCGATCGTGGTCGACCCGATGTCGATAGCGACCCCGAGCGGGAGGTCACGGAACCCGGGCCACACCGCCGTGATCGTGTCTCCGTCGTGGATGGCGACGGTAACTTCCGACCCGCCCGTCCGTAGCGCCGCCTGGAGATCGCGCAGCACCTGCAGGTCTGCCTGGTCCGGTTCGACTCCCCACTCACGGCGAAGCGCCCGACGCAGCCGCGTCAGGTCGCCGCTCGGCCTGCTCAGATCCGGCCGCTCGACGGCAACGAAGTGCAGCGTGACCGCGGGATCGATCGCGAAGTCACGAACCTCGACCCTTTTGCGGACGACCTGGCGGTGCACCTGGCTGGACGGCGGTACGTCTACCACCACCGGGCCTGCCAGCAGCGCCTTGCAGCCGAGACGGCGCCCAGGCTCTAAACCGTGGCGTTCGGCATATTCGCTTTCAGACTCCGTCCACTCGGTGACCCCGGCCGAGTTGTCGAGCACTCCGTGCTTGGCGTACTCGCCGGCTGGGATGTCGACCTGGCAGCGTCCGCACAAGCCGCGTCCGCCGCACACCGAAGCTAGATCGACGCCGAGTACGCGGGCGGCGTCGAGGAGCGACGTCCCAACCGCGATCTCCGCCTGGCGGCCCGACGGCGTGAAGAAGACCCTGACGGTATCAACCGCCATCAACCGGACTCGCTGGCTGGTGCGCTGCGTCGTCGTCGGCGCCGACTCCTGCCGTTCTCGTTCGGCGGCCGGTAGGCGGTGAGCCAGCGAGCGCAGTCATCGTCGCAACCCATCAGCATGTCCCCCGCCTTGATGGCAGTAGTGATCTCGGTCTCGAGTGGGTTGGTGATCGCCGAGGTCAGTCCGCTGGCGATGGCCATGGTCAGGAAAGCCGAGTTGACCGCAGCTCGGTTAGGGAGACCGAAACTGATGTTGGATGCTCCGCAAGTGGTGTTCACCTTGAGCTCCTGGCGTAGCCTGTTGATCAGGTAGAACACCTGGCGCCCTGCCGTCGGCATGGCGCCGATGGGCATGACCAGCGGATCGACCACGACGTCCCCACGCGGAATCCCGTAGTCGGCGGCGCGTCGCACGATCTTTTCGGCCACGGTAAATCGAACGTCGGGGTCCTCTGACAGGCCGGTTTCGTCGTTGCTGATCGCGACCACCGCCGCCCCGTGCTTTGCGACGAGCGGGAGCACCTTTTGCATCTGCTCCTCCTCGCCGGTCACCGAGTTGACGAGGGCCTTTCCGTGGTAGACGGCGAGCCCGGCCTCGAGTGCATCGACGACGGAGCTGTCGATCGACAGGGGAACGTCGGTGAGCGTCTGCACCAGCTTGATCGCCTCGGCGAGAATTGCCGGCTCGTCGGCGAGCGGAATCCCGGCGTTGACGTCGAGCACGTGGGCTCCCGCAGCCACCTGGGCGATGGCGTCCGCTTCGACGCTTGAGAAATCGCCTACCTTCATTTCCTCTGCGAGCCGCTTTCTCCCGGTGGGGTTGATCCGCTCTCCGATGATGACGAAGGGACGCTCGAACCCGATGACAACCTCGCGGGTGGCCGACGAAAGCACCGTATCGGTCACGGCGCCCTCCCTCCGTTGCGGACGTATCGCTGCAGCCGCTCCTCGGGGAACGCCGTTTCGAGTCGAGCCGCTTCTTCGGCTGCGGTCGCCTCCATGTCCCAGTCTCCGGTGGTACGTTCCTTGCGCCACTCGGCGAGATACTCGTCGGTGCCGGTCTTCCCGGCACGGGTGGCCGCCTGATCGATCGCAGTCTGGAATCGCGGTGATAGCTCGATCCGGTGCGCAGAGCGCCCGCGGCGCACCGTCACCTGGGCCGGAATGTCGCGCCAGTAGATGATCTCGAGGGTGCCGCTCATGCGGCCGGCTCCTGCACCCCGCCAAGGTGGAGCAGGGCGGACTCCATTTCGCCGTAGCCGACCAGCCGGTGGGCGAACTCCAAGCCGAGGTGGGCGGCGTGGGATGCGGCGAGCTCAACCAGTGCGGGATCGTGGACCTGTGCGATGTAGAGAACTCGCTCGTAGTTCCCGAAGTAGTGAGTGAGCAGCTCGGGGTGGCGGTCGAGACCCAGACCGGACCAGACCAGCCGATCGAAATGGCGGGCGAGATAGTCGGTCAGGTAGAACGTGGCCGGGTGCTGCTCGTGGCTGGTGAGGAATTCCGCGCCGCCCATGAAGAACTGGTAGCAGTGGTCGCCCGGCAGCCGGTCGACACCGTATCGGACGAGAACGGCGTCGAGCCTGCCGCCGGTGCCGCAGTCGCCGTAGGCGACGTACACCTCGGATCCGCGGTGCCTGGCGGCCACGATGCGCTCTTCTACGGCGTCCGGGATCAGCCAGGGCGTGTTGTGTAGGCGGGCGGGCAGGCACTCCACGGTGAGGTGCTCGAGGCCGGGCTGCCCGGCGATGGCGAGAAGCTCACGGGCAAGGGCTCCGCAGCCGACCACCGTGATCGAGGCCCGGTCAGGCAGCACCTTTGGCTCCTACGAGCGTGGTCGCCGTCTCTGCGGCGACTGCCGCGTCCCGGCAGTAGGCGTCCGCGCCGATGGCCTTGCCGAACTCCTCGTTCAGCGGCGCTCCGCCGACCAGGACGATGTAGTCGTCGCGGATGCCCCGCTGCTCCATCTCCTCGATGACGACCTGCATGTACGGCATGGTGGTGGTGAGCAGCGCCGACATGCCGAGTATGTCTGGCCTGTGTTCGTCGAGGGCGGTGAGGTACTCTTCGACATCGGTGTTGATCCCGAGGTCGAACACCTCGAAGCCGGCGCCCTCCAGCATCATTGCCACCAGGTTCTTGCCGATGTCGTGGATGTCCCCCTTGACCGTGCCGATCACCACCTTGCCGACGGCAGAGGCTCCGGTCTCGGCAAGAAGCGGGCGCAGCAGGACCATGCCGGCCTTCATCGCGTTTGCGGCCAACAGCACCTCGGGCACGAACAGGATGCCGTCGCGAAAGTCGATACCGACGACCCGCATTCCCGCGACGAGCGCTTCGTCGAGCACACGTGACGCGCTCCAACCGCGGCCGAGCAGGATGTTGGTCCCCTCGACTACTTCATCGGCCATGCCGTCGTATAGGTCGTCGTGCATCTGCTCGACGAGCTCGTCGTCGGGCAGGGAGGTGAGATCGAACTCTTCATCCGTCATGGCTTGCCTTCATAAATGTCACGATGGTGGAGCGGTTCCACGATACGGCACGGGCTTTGCTGGTTCCATTATCGACCATTCTCCCATCAAATGCATAGGAATTTCCCTGGAGCCGACTCATTCGCGTGCCACGATGCGGGATCGATGAAGATCCGCGGGCCGGGGACCGACAACCGTGATATCCTGCCAGAAAGCGCCGATTTGATCGACAGCTTGCGGGCGCACGAGAAATCCAGCTAAAGCGGCGGTTCGAGGACCGCTCCGCATCCCGTTGGGCGGTCTTTCTCCGGGGCACCCGCACTCATGGATCGACGCACGAGCGTGAGGGACGCCATGGGCATGAGTGCAAGTCCGAATCCACTCTCTGAGCTACTTGATCAGAAGGGAGTGCTGGTCGCCGACGGTGGCATGGGCACCTCGCTGTTCGCCGCCGGTCTGCGTCCCGGTGAGACGCCCGAGCGGTGGAACGTGGAGCGACCCGAAGCGGTGATCGCCGTTCACCAGGGGTTCATTGGCGCCGGAGCAGACATCATCCTCACCAACACCTTTGGTGGTGCGAGGACCCGCCTCGATCTCGACGGCCTTGGCGACCGGGTTGCCGGGCTCAACGCCGCTGGAGTGGTGGCGGCGCGGGAGGCGTCGGCCGGATCGTCGGTCATTGTGGCAGGCTCGGTCGGCCCCACCGGTGCGCTGTTCGAGCCGCTTGGGCCAATGACTCACGACGAGGCCGTCGAGATCTTTGCTGAGCAGATGGAGGCTTTGGCCGCCGCCGGCACTGATCTGTTGTGGATCGAGACGCTGTCGTCGGTCGAGGAGCTTGCGGCCGCGGTCGCAGCTGCGGAGCAGACCGGGCTGCCCTTCGTCACCACGATGAGCTTCGACACCAACGGGAGCACGATGATGGGCGTGGCGCCCACCGCTCTCGCCGAGTGGTGGAAGGCGAGGCGGTACGCCGAGCCGGAGCCCGAAGTGGCCGATGGCGAAGAGCGGAAAGGAATTCCTGCACAACGCCAACGAAGCACTCAACGACGAGCGATCAGCTACCCAATCGCCATCGGGGCCAACTGTGGCGTCGGGCCGGCGGACGCGGTGCTCGCCGCTCATCAGATCAACGCGGCCGGTGCTGAGGTCGCGGTTGTCGCCAAGGGCAACTGCGGCATCCCCGAGGTCATCGACGGCCAGCTGTGGTACCCGGCCTCGAGCGACGACATGAGCGCGTATGCCGAGCTTGCCCTGGACGCCGGCGTGAGCATCATCGGTGCCTGCTGCGGATCCACGCCAGAGCACATCGCCCAAATCCGGCGGGTGGTCGACACCTATCAGCCTGCCGAATCGCTCGACGCTGACGAAGTCGAGCATCGCCTTGGCAAGGTCGACCGCCCTGCGGATCGCACCAAGCGGCGCTCGCGACGCAGGTCGGCTCGGGCCGTCACTTCGGTCGACTGACGTTGACGATGCGGTCCCAGACCGCTCTGGCGAAGGACCGCGAAATCAACAGCAGGTAGGACGGCCGGTCTCCGACGTCATCCCTCACCAGCTCCGTGGCGACCCCTGCGACCAGGGTTCGAGCCGCCGCTCCATCCGGGGTGAACTGGTCACTGAGGTCGATGGCACAGAGGTGTCCGAGGAGATCCCGGGCACCCGATCCGCTGAGCCGGAACATGGCCCGCACGTGAGTCAGGTCGACGCCGTCGGGTGGGGCGGTGCCTCCGATGACGAGCCACTCGCCAGGCGAGATG
>CAXMPL010000157.1:0-9138 GCA_964195125.1 uncultured Kiloniellales bacterium
CTTGGAGAAACACAGGGAACCACCCTCACCCTGGCGGGCGTGACCGGGATCGTCGTCTCGATCGGGATCACCCTCGATTCGTCGATCGTCTACTTCGAACGGATCAAGGAAGAGGTCCGCGGCCGACGCCCGCTCCGTCCCTCGAGCGACCACGCCTTCCCCGGCGCGTTCTCCACCAACCTGAAAGGGGACACTGTCACCCTTCTTGCCGCCGTTCTGCTGTGGCTGTTGGCCATCGGGCCGGTCAAAGGATTCGCCCTCACCCTCGGGCTGGCCACCGTCATCGACGTGGTCGTTGCCTATTTCTACACCCGTCCCGCCACCTGGCTGCTCGGCCACTCCAGGCTGCTCGAGGGCGGCTGGTTCTCCATCAGAGGCGCGATGGGCAAGACCGATGGCGAGCCCAGCGTCGATGACTTGGTCGAGGTGACCGCGTGAACGTGTTCACCCGTGTCTACCGCGGCCAGACCACCTTCGATTTCGTCGGATCGGCGCGACGGACACTTGTGGTCTCGGCCATTTTTGTCGTGCTGTCATTGCTGTTGCTCCTGGTTCGACCGCTCAACCTCAGCATCGACTTCAGTGGCGGGACGGTGGTCATCGTCGAGAACCAGGCAGATGCCTCCGTCGAGGAGGTTCGCGCGGCGATGGGTGATATCGGATTGGGTGCGGCCCGAGTACAGCTCACCGGAGAAGGCTTCATCCGGGTGCAGACCGAGGCCCTCCCCCCCGACTCTCAGGACGAGCTCATCCTGAGTGTCGCCGGCGTAGCAGAGGTGGACGTCAACGAAGTCACGGTTTCGGCCGTCGGCCCCACCTTCGGCGCTGAAGTCACCAGGCGCGCCCTCCAGGCGCTCGGCGTCTTTCTCGTGGTCGTGTCATTGTTCATCGCCTGGCGATTCGAATGGAAGATGGCCGTCGCCGCGCTCGTTGCCCTGGTCCACGATCTCGCTATCACCGGCGGCATCTTCTCCTTGTTTCAATTCACGGTGTCCCCGGCCACGGTGATCGCGATCCTCACCATCATGGGCTACTCGCTCTACGACACGGTTGTCGTGTTCGACAAGGTCGACGAGAACGTCGAACTCATGCAGGATCGCTCTACGTACACCGCGATCGTCAACACCTCGATGAATCAGGTCCTGATGCGCTCCATCAACACCTCGCTCACCTCGCTGCTGCCGGTCGGCTCACTGCTGCTGATCGGGTCGTTTGCTTTGGGTGCCGCCACGCTTCGCGAGTTCGCTCTCGCCCTTTTCATCGGGATTGCGCTCGGCACCTACTCGTCGCTCTTTGTCGCCGCACCAGTGCTGGCGCTCTGGAAGGAGCGCGAAGAGGACTGGACTCGCGCCAGGCGGCGAGCGGACCGGCGCGGCTCTGGCGAGGAAACGACGGCGGTGGTGACGGTCGCCTCCCGCCAGCTCGGCGCCACCGAATCGGGTGAGGAGAAGCTGGCCGCAGAGGTTGAGGCAACCGAGCAGAAGACGAGCGGAGCCACGCCGAGGGCACCGAAGAAAAGGAAGAAGCGGCGGTAAACTCCGTCGATGGCGAACGCCGTTTCCGAGGAACCGATTGAGGATCCGGATGCCCTCTTCGAGCAACTGGTCTCCTCGCTCCACACCCGGCACCCCGAGGCCGATGAGGAGCCGATCCGGCGCGCCTACGCGGTAGCCAAACAGGCGCATGCCGGCCAGTTTCGCCAGACGGGCGATCCGTACATTTCGCATCCCATCGCGGTTGCTCAGATCCTGGCGGACTATGGACTCGATCCACCAACGATCGCTGCCGCCCTTATGCACGACGTTGTGGAGGACACTTCGGTGACGCTCCAGGACCTCGACGCCGACTTCGGTTCCGAGATCGCGATGCTCATCGATGGAGTGACGAAACTCGACCGGATCAAGACCTCCACTTGGGAGGAGCGCCAGGCAGGGACGATCCGCAAGATGGCCGTAGCCATGGCGAAGGACATCAGGGTGTTGCTGATCAAGCTGGCCGATCGTATCCACAACATGCGCACCGTGGCCCCTTTGCCTGAGGAGAAGCGTCGCCGCGTCGCAGCGGAGACGCTCGATGTCTACGCACCGCTGGCGCATCGGCTCGGTGTTCAAGAGATCAAGCACGAGCTGGAAGAGCGCAGCTTCGCCGAGTTGCACCCGAAGCGGCGTGCCCAGCTCGAGCGGCAGGTGCGCCTTCGGGCGCCCGAGCGTGAGGACTACCTCACCAAAGTGATGGGCGAGGTGATTGCCGTGCTCGAGGAAGCCGCCATCGAGGCCGACGTCACCGGGCGGCCGAAGCACCTGTATTCGATCTACCGCAAGATGGTGGACTCCGGACTCGAGTTCAACGAGATCCACGATCTCATCGGCATCAGAATCATCGTGCCGGAGATACGCGATTGCTACGCCGTGCTCGGTCTCATTCACACGATGTGGGCCCCGATCCAGGGCAGGTTCAAGGACTACATCGCAATGCCCAAGTTCAATCTGTACAAGTCGCTGCATACCACCGTTGTAGGACCGGACGGCAAAGCGCTAGAGGTGCAGATCAGGACCCCCGAGATGGATGAGCAGGCCGAGGTCGGCATCGCTGCTCATTGGCGCTACAAGGAAGGTGGAACCGACGAAGACTTGCCTTTGGTTGCCGACATCCTCTATTTGCAGGAGACGACTGCGGACCCTGCCGAGTTCTTCGATGCGCTAAAGCTCGATCTGTATCAGGACGAGGTTTTCGCCCTCACCCCGCGCGGTGAGGTGTTGACCCTATCCAGAGGTGCTACGCCGGTGGACTTCGCCTATCGGGTGCACACCGATGTCGGTCACCGGTGTGTGGGCGCCAAGGTCAATGGCAGGCTGGTTCCGTTGTCGACCAGGCTCGAGTCCGGTGACATCGTCGAGATCATGACCTCGAAATCCGAGGACGCCCATCCATCGCGAGACTGGCTCGACTTCGTTACCTCGTCGCGGGCCGCGGCCAAAATCCGGCAGTGGTTCTCCAAAGAACGAAAACAGCACGCCCTCGCCGAGGGTCGTGAGGCTGTCACCAAAGAGTTGCGCCGGGCTTCGCTCTCCGTCTCGGGCAGGGATCAGGTCTTCGCCGAAGTGAGCGAGGAGCTGGGATTCTCTGAGATCGATCAGCTCTATCGCTCGGTCGGCGACGGCAGGGTGAGCGCCAAAACGGTTGTGGGACGGTTACAGCGACGGGTGTCCCCGGCGCCCGAGGCGACGGAAGATCTCCTCGACCGGCTGGTCGCCCCGCCGGCGCGACGAGAGCGGCCGACCCGCGGCATCATCGTCGAGGGACTCGACGACATGCTGGTTCGCATCGCCAAGTGCTGCTCCCCGGTGCCAGGTGACGACATCATCGGATTCGTTACGGTGGGGCGCGGCGTGTCTGTTCACCGCTCTGACTGCGCCAACATCGGATCGCTCGAGGAACACCCGGAGCGAATGATCGAGGTGGGTTGGGCTCCGGAACAGTCAGGGTCGTTCTTTGTTTGGATCCAGGTCGAGGCGCTCGACAGGGCGCGGCTGCTGAGAGATGTCACCGCTGTGCTCTCCGACCTCGGAACCAACATCCATTCATCGTCCTCGGTCTCCGGCAGAGATCGCATCGCCTTCCTTCGCTACGAGCTGGAGCTGTCCGAAACGAATCAGCTTGAGCGGGCGCTGTCGGAGGTGCGTGCGGTTGACGGTGTGTACGACGCATACCGATTGGTTCCTGGAGGCGATCGGTGATTGTCGAATCGGCCGAGCTATGGGCCGCCATGACCAACTGCTACGTAATCGCACCCGAAGCCGGTGCTCAGGCGGTCATCGTCGACGCTCCGCCGGATATCGAGGGCATCTCGCTCCTGTTGAAGCACCACGATTTGATACCGGTTGCGCTCCTCGTCACCCATGGGCACGTGGATCATGCCGGCGGCGCCGGCAGCGTCACCAAGCGCACCGGGGTGACCGCATATCTCCACCCAGACGATGAATGGCTGGCAAGCGACCCGGCGTCGCAGCTCGAGGGCATCTTCGGGTTCATACCGCCCGAAGCCGACCAGTTTGCCCCACCCGAGCAATACCTGGACCTAGCCCACGGCGATCGTCTCCCGCTGGCCGGGATGACCTTCGAGGTACGACATACCCCGGGGCACACCCCGGGGCACTGCGTCTTCGTCGTCGAGAACGAGGGTCTACTCTTTTCCGGAGACCAGCTGTTTGCCGGTTCGGTCGGCCGGACCGATCTACCGCGAGGCGACTTCGACGCGTTGATGGCCTCGATGCGCGACGAGGTGCTCACGCTCGACGACGCCACTCGTGTGCTTCCCGGTCACGGACCCGAGACCACCATCGGCAGGGAGCGCACCACAAACCCGTTCATTGTGAGTCACGAGTGAGGACGAGTTACCAGTTGACCGCGGCGGTGTTGTTTGGGCCCATGTGTTCTGCGCGAGTTTGCTGAAGGCTGAGGACTGAAGACTCTTCTTGCTGAAGGCTGAAGACTGGTGGCTGCCTGATCGCTACTCTCGTGGCCGATGAAAATGCTCGAGCTCCCGTGACATACCGCGCCCCGAAGGGCACCGATGACATCCTCGCGCCCGAGTCGCGGGCATGGCTCCGCGCCGAAAAGACCTTTATCGATCTGGCGGAGGTATTCGGCTACGACATCGTCTTGACCCCGCACTTCGAGGCGACCGAGCTGTTCTCACGGGGAGTAGGCGAAGCCACCGAGGTGGTCGAGAAGCAGATGTACACCTTCACCGACAAGGGAGGCAGATCGTTGACACTCCGACCGGAGGCCACCGCCAGCCTGGTGCGGGCGATGGTCGAAGCGGGAGGCGTCCATGGGACCGAAAAGATCGCAGCTTGGGGGCCGATGTTCCGTTACGAGAGGCCGCAGCAAGGTCGGCGGCGCCAGTTCTACCAAGGCGACATCGAGTATTTCGGGGAACCGTCGGCAGACGCCGACGTAGAGGTGATCGAGTTTGGGTACCGCTACCTCGAGGAGATGGGGGTGCCCGACGTGGTGGTAGCCCTGAATTCGATCGGTGACGTCGAGGACCGAGCGGTGTATCGCGAGCTGCTCACCACGTGGCTGAGGGAGCGCCAGGATGACCTCTCGGAAGACGCCCGCAAGCGGATCGCCTCCAATCCGATGCGGGTTCTCGACAGCAAAGCGGATACGGACATCGTGGCCGAGGCTCCCGCTCCGGTCGAGCACCTCGGAGGTGCATCTACCGAGCACTTCACCCAGGTGCAGCGGGGACTGAGACGGCTGCAGATCCCGTATCGCATCGAAGCCCGCCTGGTGCGGGGTCTCGACTACTACAACCGGACCGTGTGGGAGTACCTGGCGACGTCGTATGAGGGGGCTCAGGATGCCGCGGGCGGCGGCGGTCGGTATGACGGGCTGTTCGAGTTGCTTGGCGGCAAACCCACCCCGGCGGTAGGGGTGGCAATGGGTATCGACCGGATCATGCTGATGGCCGGGAAGCGCGCCGACCAGCCCGCACTCGATGCCTTTGTGGTCATCGCCGACCCGAACCGGCGCGATGCCGGCCTCGACCTCGTATCCGAGCTGCGGCGGAGGGGGCTGCGTACCGACCTCGACCTTGCTGAGCGTTCGGTCAGTGCCCAATTCAAGGCGGCCGATCGGCGGGCGGCAGCCTGGGCCGTCGTCGTCGGCGACGAGTGGGCGGACGGCCAGGTCACCGCCCGTAACCTCGCAACCGGGGAGCAGGAAACCGTTGCAGTGGAGGGGATCGAGGGATGGCTGAAGGGCCGATGAAGACCCATGGGGCCGGGACCCTACGCGGTGACGACGCCGGGATCGAGGTGATGCTTGCCGGCTGGGTGAATCGCCGGCGCGATCACGGAGGGGTGATCTTTATCGATCTGCGCGACTCGACCGGTTTGGTTCAAGTCGTGCTCAATCCGGAGGATGCCCCAGCAGACGAGGAAACACTCCACGGCCTGCGCCTCGAGTATTGCGTGTCGCTTACCGGGACGGTCAGGGCGCGACCCGAAGGGACGGTCAACCCGGACCTCCCAACCGGGACGGTGGAGGTCGTTGCCTCATCGCTTGTGGTGCTGAGCCCCTCGGAACCGCTGCCGTTCCAGCTGGATGACCGCATCGACGTTGACGAGGCGCTCCGCCTTGAATACCGATATCTGGACTTGCGCCGGGCGACGATGTCGGACAATCTAGTCGCTCGGTCCCGGGCGATCGGTGCCATGCGCCGGGTGATGGACGAGCAGGGATTTCTCGATGTGGAGACACCGACGCTGATCGCCTCCACGCCTGAGGGCGCTCGTGACATGCTCGTGCCCTCCCGACTGCGCAAGGGCAGCTTCTACGCACTGCCCCAGTCGCCACAGCTGTTCAAGCAGCTCTTGATGATTGCCGGCGTCGAGCGCTACTACCAGGTCGCCCGCTGCTACCGCGACGAGGACACACGCGCCGATCGGCAGATCGAATTCACTCAGCTCGACTTCGAGGGGTCGTTCTGGGGGCAGGAAGAGGTGCTGGAGACGCTCGAGCAGATCGCCTCTCGGGTCACGGTGACGCTGCGCGATTTCGAACCTCCGCTTCCTTTCCCGCGCCTCACCTGGCACGAAGCGATGAGCCGCTACGGGACCGACAAGCCCGACATCCGGTTTGGTATGGAAATCAAAGACCTGGGGGCGGTGTTCGCCGGCACGGAATTCAAGGCGTTCTCAGGTGCGCTCGAGGCCGGCGGCACGATCCGCGGTATCAACGCCGGGGCGCTCGGTGCCTCCAGGTCGAAGCTTGACGCCTTGGTGGCGCAGGCCCAACAACTTGGGGCGAAGGGTTTGGTGTGGCTTGTCGTTGAAGATGACGGTTCGCTTCGCTCTCCTGTGGTCAAGTTTCTCGCAGGTGCTGAGCAGCAGTCGCTCATCGAGGATCTCGAGGCCACCACAGGCGACGTGCTGTTGATCGTTGCCGACGAGCCGAAGACCGCCCTCGAAGTGCTGGGCCGGCTGCGTCTCGACCTCGGTCAGCCGGATGATCACGACGAGCTGGCCTATCTATTCGTGGTCGACTTCCCGGTGTTCGAACGCAACGACGACGGGGACTGGGTACCACTCCATCACCCGTTCACCGCCCCCGTCGACGTTGACCAGATGCGTCAGGACCCCGGTCACGCCCTTTCCAAGGCTTACGACCTGGTGGTGAATGGATCTGAGCTCGGCTCGGGATCGGTCAGGATCCACGACCCGGACGTGCAAGCGCAGGTTTTCGACATCCTCGGCATCAGCACCGAGGAGGCTGCAGGGCGTTTTGGGTGGTTCCTCGAAGCGTTGCGGTACGGGACACCGCCACATGCCGGGTTCGCCATCGGCATCGATCGGTTCGTCGCCATCCTCCAGAACGCGCCCAACATTCGCGAGGTGATTCCGTTCCCCAAAACGCAGACGGGGGCCGATCCCTTGACCGGGTCGCCGTCGCCGGTCGAAGAGGACCAGCTCCGCGACCTCGGCATCGACATCAGGGACGAGGTCCGCGCCGAATGGGCCACCGCAGAGACACCGGGTGACTGAGCCAGACCTGTTCTCCGAGCAGCGAGCACAGCGGCGCCGCGCCAACGCCCCGTTGGCTGCACGGATGCGACCGGTCTCTCTCGACGAGGTGGTCGGCCAGGATCATCTGCTCGCCGAGGGCGCTGCCTTCCGTACCATGGTCGAGGCCGGCAGGCCTGTGTCGATGATCCTGTGGGGCCCACCGGGATCCGGGAAGACAACCCTGGCCCGGTTGGTGGCATCAAACAGCGGGGCACGATTCGAGCAGCTCTCTGCAACGTCGGCAGGGGTCAAGGATGTTCGTGAGGTGCTGGCGATGGCCACCGGCCGGGTCGAGGAGGACCAAGGGAAGACGGTGCTGCTCCTCGACGAGATCCATCGGTTCACCAAGGCACAGCAGGATGCACTGCTCCCCGGGGTCGAAGAGGGGATCGTGATCCTCGTCGGTGCCACTACGGAGAACCCGTTCTTCGAGGTCAACTCGCCACTCATTTCGCGATCGACGATGTTTCGCACCCAGGCGCTCGCCCCCCGGGATGTCGCAGAACTGGTTACCAGGGCTGCAGCTGACTCTGGACGAGGGCTCGGCGGCGTAGGCATCGATGAGGATGCGCTGGAAGCCCTCTCCGAGCGGGTCGGCGGCGACGCCAGGCTGGCGATGAATGCCCTCGAGGTTGCGGCCACCCTCGCCGAAGGACGTGGCGGCGACACGATCGCGCTCGACGACGTCACCGAGGCCTTGCAGCGGAGGGTGATCAGGTACGACAAGGGCGGTGATCGCCACTATGACGTGATCTCAGCGTTCATCAAATCGATGCGGGGCTCCGATGTCGACGCCACTCTGTACTGGCTGCACACCATGATCGAAGCAGGGGAGGACCCGAAGTTCATCGCCCGCCGCATGGTGATCCTCGCCTCGGAGGATGTCGGGCTCGCCGACTCCAGGGCACTCGGGGTGGCGGTCGACGCGTTTCGGGCGGTCGAGGTCATCGGGCTTCCCGAGGGGGCGTACGCCCTGTCCCATGCCGCGTTGTATCTGGCGACGGCGCCAAAGTCGAACTCGATCGCCACGGCGATCACCGCCGCCCGCGATACCGTGGAGACCACCTCGGGCGCCGATGTGCCGGCTCACCTGGCCTCGGGGGCGACGAGCGGCGAGCGCGAGATGGGGATCGGGGTCGGGTATCGGTACCCGCACGACGACCCGGCTGGGGTGATCCCCCAGCGCTACCTACCAGACGGGGTCGACGCCACCCTGTACCACCCGTCCGGCGCCGGGGACGAGGCCGCGGTGGCCGACCGTCTCCGCGTGATCGACGAGATCCTTGGCAAACATCGATGAAGCGTGGCATCGCATCGGTCCACGATGCTGAGCGTCCAGCCGACGTCAAACCGCAAACCCAGGGCTGACAACCCCGTATACGCCGGTGTGAGCCCTGGGTACGCGCGATTCCCCGTTGGTGCGCTCGACAGTTCCCTACGTCTTAGACCGTCAATTCGCCTCGGATGGTGAGCTGGAGCCTCGATGGTCGGGTCCCGCATCCGCGAAGAGGGCAAACCCGGCAACGAAGGCCCACAGACCAAAGAAGATGGCGAATCGTCCATC
>CAXMPL010000158.1:0-2590 GCA_964195125.1 uncultured Kiloniellales bacterium
GCGTCCCCTCCCGTGCCGTATTCTCCGGCGATGAGCTTCTTTGTCATCGCCGGCCCGCGCGATGCTGGACCGGGGGAGCGGGCGCTCATGCTCGATCGCGCCGCTGCGATTTTTGCCGCGGCGTCGGTCGATCATCACGAGCGGATCGATGTACCAGGGCGGGGGGCCGATACGTCTGAGAGCCAAATGCGCGAGCCGGTGCAGAGAATCGTTCCTGCTCTGCAAAGCGGTTCGTTATTTGGCGGGTCGAACGGTGTCCTGGTCGTGGACGCCCAGAACATCCAGAAGTCGGAGGCGGAGGTCATTGCCGAACTGGTGACGCTGGCCGACGCCGACGCGGTGACCGCGGTGTTTGTCTCCGCAGGATCGATCCTGGCCCCCTTGGCCAAAGTGCTCAAGGAGCGCGGGGAGACGACTTCGATCAAGAAGATGCGGGAGCGCGACGCCGTCCGCTGGCTCGGCGAGGCGGCTCGCGACCGACGGCTTCGTCTCGAACCCGAAGCGGTGACGATTCTCGTACGACGGTTTGGGTCCGATGTGGCTGCTCTCGGCCAGGCTCTCGATCAGCTGGCGGTGGATGGTGAGACGATCACGGCCGAGGCGGTCACCGGTCGGTATGCCAACCGTCCCGACGAGCCGATGTGGCTTCTTGCCGACGCCATTTCGGACGGAAAGGAAGGGGAGGCTCTGCGCCGTCTTGCCGACTTCCTCGAACATGGGCATCCGCTTGTCGTGCTGTCGTTCCTCGAGGGCGAGGTCAAGAAGCGATCACTCGCCGCGATCGCTCCGGACGTTGGTACCTATGCCACCTGGGTTGGAGGATCCCCTCAGGCCTACCCGGTGAGGAAGGTGTGGGACCAACGGTCCCGGACACGCTCGGAGTCGCTGCGGCGCTCTCTGGATGCGCTGGCTCGGGCCGATCTACAGATCAAAACCGCTCCCGAGGAGACCCACCGAGTGACGTTGGAGCGCCTCACGGTCGCCATGTGCCGATGGTTGGGAAAGTGAGCCGCCAGTCCTGGCCGGAAGAGTCCTGAGTCTTCAGCCGGAAGAGTCTTCAGCCAGAGGAGTCTTCGGTCTTCAGCCAGAACAGTGTTCAGCAGGAACAACAGGTGAGCTCAACCAACACCGCCGAGCTGTTGACTCTTGACTGTTGACTCTCGACTGAAGGTTGACGACGAAGTCGTCAACCTTGATAGACCCTGACCGAGACGATTCGGTAGGTGAAGGTTCCCCCTGGCGCCTTGTAGGAGACGTTGTCACCTGGCCTGGCGCCGAGAAGCGCGGTGCCGAGCGGACTCTGTGGTGAGGCGAGAACGATCCCAGGAGTCTTATTCTCCGCGGGCGCCACCAGAAACTCGATCTCGTCCCCGTCTTCGTCGATCACGGTGGCGACGGTCCCCACCTCGACCGCACCTGAGTCTTCGGCGTTACGCACCTCGGCGGTGTCAAGGATGTGGCGCAGCTGGCGAATCCTCAGTTCCATGAGGCCCTGATCGTTCTTTGCCGTGTCGTATTCAGCGTTTTCCCGGAGATCACCGTGGGCACGGGCCTCCGCAATGCGCTGTTCCGCCTCGCGGCGACCGACGGTGGTGAGGTGCTCGAACTCGGCGGCGAGTTTTTCGTGGGCAGACGGGGTCAGCCAGGTCGTCTCGGTCATGACGCTAGGCGAGGAGTGAGCGCACCTGGCGGGTGAGCCTCGACTTACGGCGGCCAGCGGTATTCTTGGAAAGCACTCCCTTAGAGACTGCTACATCGAATCGCTGCTGGGCGACGCGCAACAGCTCTTGTGCCTGAGCCGCTTCGCCGGACTCGGCCGCGGCGACGGCGTTTCTCGATCTCGTCTTCAGCTCAGACCGGATCGCCGTGTTGCGCTGCTGGCGTTTCTCGTCCTGGCGGATCCGCTTGATCTGAGACTGGTTGTTTGCCATGCGAAAGAGACCTCATGAGGTGGTTGGGACGGTCCGTAACGTTACCAGCAGCGGCGCTCAACGATACACTGTCGTCGTTCCGCACCCCGGGGGTTCCCCAAAATGGCTGAACAGTCGCGCATACGCAACTTCTCAATCATCGCCCACATCGACCACGGAAAGTCGACCCTCGCCGACCGACTGTTGGAGTGGACCGGTGCCATCTCGGAGCGCGACATGCGTGACCAGGTGCTAGACGACATGGACCTGGAGCGCGAGCGTGGGATCACGATCAAGGCGAACGCAGTTCGAATCGACTACGACCATTCGTCGGGGAACCGCTATCAACTCAACCTCATCGACACTCCAGGTCACGTCGATTTCTCATACGAGGTGTCACGCAGCCTCGAGGCTTGCGAGGGTGCGTTGCTGGTTGTAGATGCCTCCCAGGGTGTGGAGGCGCAAACCCTGGCCAACGCCTACCTGGCCGTCGAGAAGGGCCTCGAGATCATTCCGGTCGTGAACAAGATCGATCTGCCCGCCGCCGACCCGAACACCGTTGCCGGCGAGCTCGCCGCAGTGCTCGGCGGATCCTCAGACGAGGTGCTCCGAGTATCGGCGAAGACCGGCGAGGGTATCGATGAGCTGCTCGAGGCGATCGTGGACCGGCTGCCGGCGCC
>CAXMPL010000159.1:0-7014 GCA_964195125.1 uncultured Kiloniellales bacterium
AGATGCCAGGTCGCCCTCGCGGTGGCGGCGGCACCGGGTCCCTTGACGTCGTAGGCAAGCGCGAACAGCCACAGCGAAAAAGCGCCGACATAGGCCAGGGTGTCGGCGGCGGGCACCCATTCGGTGAATTGAACGGCGGCACTCGATGTGCGCAGCGCCTGGGTGAGGTTCTGTACCGGGATGAGCACGAAGAGGAAGGCCCCGAGAAGGATGAAGGAAAGGAGCCCCCGCTCGGTGACGTGGAGCCACTGGCCGCGCAGGGCGACGAAGAAGTCGGCCACGATGATCAGCACCGGAACGAACAGGCCGATCGAGAAGGCGACGCCAACGGTCTCGTACCAGCCGGGGCCTGGGCCGTAGATGAACATGACAGGACCCGTCGATGCCCACACCACGGCGAGCGACCAGAACCCAAGGGCGGACAACGACGATGCCCGCATCGGGCCGGAGGTGCCGACGATGCGGGGGATGAGGTAGTAGATGAGCCCGATGCCTGCTGCGGCGAACCAGAAGCCTGTTATGGCGGCGCGGAAAAATCCGGTTTGCATGGCGCCGGCGAACCCGGCGACGCCCGGCACGTTGCCGATCACGACGGCGAGCACCGCCCACCACGTAGCGGCGAGCATGTACCACTGGGCGGGAACCATGCGTTCTCTGCTTGGCGCCACGTTCCTCGTCGCCACGAACGCAGCGAGGGCCAACCCGACGATGATGAAGGCGTCCGCGTACAGCGGCATCTCGAGGTAGGGGCGGCCTTCGGCGTGGCCGAAGGCGATGCCGATCGAGCCGACGACCACGCCGATAGCGATGAGGGTCATCGAGAGGTGCGCCGCGATCGTCCCGACCAGCGGCCGTCCGGCAACGCGAGGGAGCACGTGATGCACTGCGGCGAGAAAGCCGAGGGTCAGCCAGCCGTAGAGGAACAGGCTGGTGACGATCGGGGTGAGTCGACCATAGGACAGGAAGGCGATGCCGTCGAGGGAGCCGGGAACGGCGAGCTGATAGGCGGCGATCGTCGCTCCGATGATGGCGACGATGAAGAACAGGATCGCCAGCGTCAGGTGGGCTCCGACGACGCGAGCGCCTGCGGCGCCTTCACTGGAATCCATCGACTCGGTTGCGCTCTCTCCAGCATCGATGTCCGCGGTCACGTGCCCGCTGCCCTCCACGTCGTCTCTTTTCGGCTCCATCGGGGCGGGCGAAAGCCTAGCCGCGAGCCTGATGTGGACCGAGAGTGCGTCGATGATTTCCGCCGCTCCGATCCGGCGATACAATCGGCACAGACCAGGAGGAGGATCCACTGAGCGATCGAGTGAAGCTCGGCATCGGTTTGGCCGCGATTGCCATCGGCCTGGTCAACGTCGTGGTCGGGTCGTGGCTCGTTCACGCCACCGAGGCGCCGGTGCTGGACGACCTCGGCGCCGAGCTGTACTCGCTGATCCCGCGCGGCTGGCTTTGGGTGACGATCGCTCAGAACATCGCGCTCGGCGGGGTATTGCTCGCCATGGCCGGGGCCACGCTGGCCTTCGTCTACGATCGCCCGCTGACCTGGGTGACGGCGACCCTAGGTGCCGGCCTGTTCACCGCCCTCATGATCATCGTGTTCGGCGTCATCCCCAATCAGATGCTGACGCTGGCGCAAGGTCCGCTGGAATGGACCTCGGCAAGGATCCTCCTCACCATCCCGCCCGTGCTCGTCCTCGGCAATGAGCTCACCATCACGTACGAGACGTTCAAGGACATGATCATCGGCGGCTACGTGTTCACCAACCTGATCGTGGTGGCCGCCGTCATGGTCCTGTGGCAGAACTATTACAAGAAGAAGGACCAGCCGAAGCCGCAGCGGATCTCCGAATACGGCAGACCGATCCGCATGGAGCACTGATGGCGAAGAGTGACGTTTGGTTCGAGATACCTCCGATGCGGGACGACTATCAGCTCGCCGCCGTCGAGGGCGACTACCTGACCGCGGCGGTGAGACCGAAGCAGTTTCTGCACATCGATCAGGCCGAGTGCATCCTCTGCGAGGGCTGCGTCGACATCTGCCCTTGGAAGTGCATCCACTATCTGTCCGTCGACGTGATCGCCGAGGGAGCGAACGTCGACAACCCGGCCGACGACACAGAGAACCGAGGCGTGTTCATCGTCGACGAGGACGAATGCACCCGGTGCGCCTTGTGCGTCGACCGCTGCCCTACCGGAGTGATCAGCCTCGGCAAGTTCGCCGGCTCACTCGCCGAGCACGCGGTCGAATTCACCGACGCACCGTGGGAGTTGGATACCGGGCAACGAGACTTCAAGAACGGGTACGCGTACGGATTGCGGACTTGAACGTAAACCAGGGAAGCGCGAGAGAGGGAACAGGTGGCCGAAGGTAACGGCAACGGAGGGCTCACCGGGCTGCTCAGCGATCTGTCTGAGCAGTTTCGCTCCAGCCAGGTATGGACCTCGATCTTCCGGCCGGGCTCGCCGTTTCGCGGTGGGTACTCGGACTCACCGAGGAACCGCTCCTACGTGGTGATGAACAACGTGATGTACCACCTGCACCCGGTCAAGGTGAAGCGGCATGGGGTCCGCCTGTCCTACACCTTGTGTCTGGGCGGCCTTTCGTTCTTCCTGTTCGTGGTGCTGACCATCACCGGAATCTTCCTCATGTTCTACTACCGCCCGACGTCGCCCCAGGCGTACTTAGACATTCAGGCGCTCGCCACCGATGTCGCCTTCGGCCAGTTCGTGCGCAACATGCATCGGTGGGGGGCACACCTCATGGTGCTGACCGTGTTCCTCCACATGACGCGGGTGTTTTACCACGGCGCCTACAAGCCACCTCGTGAGTTCAACTGGGTCGTCGGCGTCATCCTGTTGCTACTGACGCTGCTGTTGTCGTTCAGCGGCTACCTACTTCCGTGGGATCAACTGGCGCTGTGGGCCTTCACCGTCGGCACGACGATGGGGACGTATGCGCCGGTGTTCGGCGATGCCGTGACTTTCGCTCTGATCGGGGGGGTGCAGATCTCGGCGGACACGCTGCTGCGGTGGTATGTGCTCCACGTGTTGTTCCTCCCGTTCATCATCGTGCTGTTCATGTCCGTCCACTTCTGGCGGGTGCGCAAAGACGGCGGCGTATCCGGTCCGCTCTAAGGAGGAGTCAGTGGCCGACATCCCAGAAGACATCCTGCGGCGCTCGGCAGAGGCCAGAGCGAAGGCGGAAGGTCGCCCGGTCGAAGAGGTGCTCGCCGAGATGACCGGGGAAGCTACTGCAGCACCGGCGCCGGCCGAACCGGCTCCTGCCGGGACCGAACCCGCTCCTGCCCCTGCCGGCACCGCATCGGCCGCTCCGCCGGTGGCGTCCGGTAACGGCGGCATCGACGTCGCCGCCTTGTCGCAAGAGACTGGGGTGCCTGAGGATCTATTGCTTCGTGCGACGCGGGCTAGGGCCAAGCACGACGGGTTCCCCGACCCCACCGTCGCCGCCCCTGCCGGTGGGGGAACCGCGGTTGCCACCGCCCCGCCGCCGACCACCACGGCCCCTACTGCAGGGCCTGTGATTCCCGAGGGAGTCCGCACCCAGCGGCTGCTCACCGTCGTCAAGGCGGGAGCGATCCAGCAGGTCAAGTCGGAACCGACGGACAAGGTGAGCGTCTGGCCACATCTGCTCGCAATTGAGTTTGTGGCGTTGCTGGTGATGATCGTGATCCTGACAGCTATTTCGATCTTCATCGACGCGCCGCTCCTCGAGTTCGCCAACTTCAATGAGCAGCCGAACCCTTCCAAGGCGCCGTGGTATTTCCTCGGGCTTCAGGAGCTGCTGGCCTACTTCGATCCGGCGGTGGCAGGAGTGTTCATCCCAACGTTCGGGTTGATCGCGCTGATGTTCATCCCCTATGTGGATCGAAACCCGTCGGTCCGGCCCTCCGACCGCAAGCTGGCGATCATGATCTTCACCTTCTTCATCGTCGCGGCGGCGATCCTCACCATCTTCGGCTCCTTTTTCAGGGGACCGGGGTTCAACTTCATCTTCCCATGGCGAGACGGCATTTTCTTCGACGACCTATTGACGATTCTCAACTAGGACATGGACGCAACAAGCATCTTCATCATCGGCATCCTCATCACCGGAGCGCTCGCCGTGCTCGGAATCTTCGCGGTCGCCTTCAAGCGCGGCCCGTCGGCAGGGCCGGTCACCGTCGAAGAGCTCGACGTCAAGGCAAGGCGAGCCGACAAAGCGTCGCGGGCCGCGAAGGCCGAGCAACAGGCCGCCGACGACGAGGTCACGGTTGCCGCGGTTGCCACCGTCGTCGACGCGCCACCGGAGGCAACGGCCGACCCGCTCACCGATCAGATCGAAGTCACCGCCGCTGAATACAACGTCACCAGACGGCAGTTCTTCAACCGAGCGCTCCTCGCCGTATTCGGACTGTTCCTTCTCCAGTTTGCGATCGCCTCCCTTGCCTTTATCTGGCCGAAGCTGAAGGGTGGGTTCGGCACCCCGGTCAACGTCGGCAACCTCGAGGAGATCAAGAGCGAGATCAGCGTCGCCGGCGCCGTCGTCCCGCTGTTCAAGGCGTCCGCCCAATCCTGGCTCGTCACCTTCGATCTCGACCAGTTCGAAGGGTCCTCGTTCGAAAACACCTCGTTCGTTGTCGCCGGTGGAGGGGTCGACGGCGTCGGTGTGATGGCCTTGTGGCAGAAGTGTGTCCATCTCGGTTGCCGGGTGCCGAGCTGTGTTCCCTCGCAGGGCTTCGAGTGCCCATGCCACGGCTCCAAGTACAACATCCACGGGGAGTATGAAGCAGGACCGGCCCCGAGGAACCTCGACCGATTCGGAGTCGAAGTGAACGACGCCGGCGACCTCATCGTCCAGACCGGAGTCATCGTCGAGACTGCTCGTTCGAAGAACAAGACGGCGCAATACCCGCAGGGCCCGTTCTGTGTCTGAGGCGCCGAATTCACTCCTCATTGTGCTCGCCGCGGCTCGACAGGAGGTTACGTCGACGGACGGCGGCTTCGGCATAGGGGCGGTTGTCCTCATCCTCGTGATGGTGGCCCTTCTCGCCTGGCTGGCCTACCTGTTCGTCAACAGCCGCCGGTCACGGTCTGCGACCGGTGAGCGCTTGCCGCTGAATCAGACGCCGTATATCTCCGACGACGAGTTGGAGAACGTCCACACCACCAGAGTGCTGCGGGCGGCGGTGGTCGCCGCCGCCGGTATGGCCATCTTGCTGCCGTGGTACGCATTCAACGAATCCAACCGCCAGGCGGAGGCGATCGAGACGCTCAACGAGCTCGACATCGAGGAGGGCGACAAGTGGTTCCATCAGTTCGAGTGCTACGCCTGCCACGGTGAAGACCTCGGTGGCGGAGTCGTCCAGTTTGTCGAGCCGCGCAGCGGGGTGGAGTCGGCCTGGCTGGTGCCGTCCCTCAACGACGTGCTGTACCGATTCGACGAAAGCGAGGTCGAGTTCGTGGTCGAGTTCGGGCGCCGGGGCACCCCGATGCCGGCGAACGGCCTGCTCGGGGGCGGCGCGATGACATCGCAAGAGATAGACCAGGTGATCGCCTACATCCGCTCCAGGCAGATTCCGCAAGCTGATGTCCTGGCCAAGACCGAGCAGCGAGTGGGCGCGGCGGTGCTGCGAGTCGAGACCGGACAAGCAGCCACCCAGGTGCGCATCAACCGTCAGCAGACACGGATCGACGACGTCACCGACGCCAAGGCCATCATCGAAGTCACCGGCGGCCTCATCGACGAGATGCTTGACCTGATGGGAGGAGCAGGCACCTGCACACCGGAGTCGGCGAAGCTCGCCCTCACCACCTGCGACGAGCCCGGCGCTGACTCCGATCGCGATGGACTCACCGATGGCATCGAGCCGCGTCTGACCGAAATCGCCGCCATCTCCCACGAGCATCTCACCGAGCTGGCGTTCAACCTCGATGATGGAACTGCGAACCACATCCAGCAGAAGGCATACGACGTCGCCTTCGATCCGACAAATGCCTTTACCAACACCGACGATGCCGGCATGCCGTTACCGGACCTCGACGCTGCCGACCTGATGCTGGAAACTCTTGGGGGCGACCTGCTGCTCACCCAGATCAAAGCGGACAAGGAGGACGACTTTCTCAAGCCGCTGATCGAGGGCCTCGAATTCCTCAATCAATCCGCCGAGCTAATGCTGTGGTCCGTCGACTTCGACGAGGTTGCTGCCGCCATGGGTGAACAGGCCGGGGAACCGGTTTCCGTAGAGGACGCCACCCGCGCCGTTGGATTGTTCAACAGCACTTGCGCCAGGTGCCATACCGGTGGTTACAGCGCCGGCTCGACGTTCGAGGTCGGCGCCGGTCGTGGCGCCTGGGCGCCAGCCGTCAACGACGGGCGCACCCTGGTGCAGTTCCCGGTCCTCGAAGATCATGTCAAGTTCGTCATCGATGGATCGGACAACGCGCAGAATTACGGTGTCAACGGGATCGGCACCGGACGGATGCCGGGGTTGGGTGCGTCGCTGACTGCGGATGACATCTTGCTGATCGCCCTGTACGAGAGGACGTTGTGATGAACCAGCGTGGAGTGAGCAGGCTCGAATGGCTGGCGCTACTCGGTCTGCTTGCGATTCTGCTTGCGATGATCCCGTTCGTTCGGGAGACCGCGCAAGAACTCGTTGGCAGGGTCTACAACCGGGTCGACGACGCCGGTGAGCTGACCGACTTCTCGGTCATGATGCGCGGGGTGACCGTTGTCATTGCGGCCGTCATCACCTTCATCGGTGCCATCTGGCTGGTGCTATCGACCAACCTGGGATCCCGACTGGGGTTCCTCATCGTCGGCGCCGCTGCCTTTGGCTGGCTGACTATCGGAGGGATCCTGTTCACCGTCTACGCGCCTCGCGGTATTCGCCCTGCGGACATCGAAGGCCTCAGCGCTTTGCAGGTGCGGGTGCCGGCGATCGCGATGGCCATCGCGGCGTTCATCCTCTTCGTCATGTTCGTCCTCGCCCTCGACCGCTACGAGCG
>CAXMPL010000160.1:0-3340 GCA_964195125.1 uncultured Kiloniellales bacterium
CACAAGGTCTACGGCCCGGAGAACAACGATCTGTTCCTCCAGCTGAGAAAGCGGGGCATCGATTCGGTGTACCTGTGCGGTATGTCGGCCAATCTGTGCACCGAGTCGCACCTGCGCGCAATGCTGGAGAGCGGATTCGACGTGACCGTGGTGAAGGACGCCACCGCGGGAGGCATTATCCCCGATCTCGGTGACGGGTACGCCGCGGCGATGACCAACTACCGGTTTCTCGCTAATGCCGTAGTCAGCACCGAGGAAGGGTCGCTGGCGCTCCGGAGCGCCAAGACGAGCTAACCAGACCGCCCGGAGAACACTCGAAGCGGTCGCGGCCAAGCGCATGGCACCCTGGCTGCGTTGTTCAACGACGCGCCAGCCGTGGTGTCGCGTCTCTTGCTGTGCCGCCTCGGTACTTCCCTGTGCGTCGGCGCACTTCTGCCGACTTCCGGCCTCAACTCCCATCTCGGGTTGGCCGATGGTGATTTGGGAGCCCTGGTAGGGGCCCGAGCTCATGAGGAAGACCCAATGACCAAACGAACCGGCTGGATCATTGCGGCGTTCGCCCTAACGGTCGGGGCATGCGGCGCCGGTACCAACGACGACTCCTTTGACCCCATCGCCGATGGCAGCCCCGTCACCGAGGCGGCGCCGGTGACTACCACCCCGTCGACGACCACAACCACCGTGTCACCGGCGACAACCACCACCACGCCCCCGACCACCACCCAGCCAACGACCACGACGACCACCGCCTCAGGCTCGCCGGAGCTGTTGGCGATGCAAAGCGCCTTCGAGCGCAGCGCCGAAGTGACGACCGGCCGAATGGAGGGATTGATAGAGGTCAGCGGCCTCGACCCATCCCAGGGATTCACCGAGATGGTGATCCCGTTTGGTGGTGCGTTCGACAACGCCTCAGGCAACTTCTCCTTCTACATGGACATGACCAGCATCGCCGCCGCGGCAGGAGATGAGCTGCCGCCGGAGTTTGCCGACCTGTTCGGCGAGATGGAGGTCCGCCAGATTGGCGACACTGCCTACCTCAAGTTCCCCTTGTTCACCGCGCTGTTCGGGGCTGAGACCCCCTGGATCTCGATGCCGGCCGAAGAGGGGGACGTCGCCAGCGGATTCATGACGACATCGCCGGGAAATCCCTCCGACATCCTCGGGTCGTTCGAGGATGCCGGCGCCACGGTCGATGTCATCGGCACCGAGACCGTGAACGGAGTGAATACGACCCATTACCGGGCGATATTCGACATGGAAACATTGCTGGCCCAGGCCACGCCCGAGGAACGGGCCCAGCTCGAGGCCCAGGGCCCCATCCCTGCGGACTCCATGCCCATGAACGTTTGGATCTCAGACGATGGTTTCGTCGTTCGTTTCGTCATGGAGATCGATGGGAGCGCCGTCGAGACCACTCCCGACGAGAGCTTCGATCGAATGCTGCTGCAGTACGACCTGTTCGACCTTGGGTCCGATGTCGTGATCGAGCCTCCACCGCCGGGCGAGGTAACCGACATCGAAGAGCTAGAAGGTTCCCTCGGGTTCGAGGCCTAATGGCCCGACTCCTTGGCGATTACGGCGGCCCGGCCTCGACATCCTCGATGCGGTCGCCTCCTCGGTTGTATGTGGCCCGGTATCGGATAGGGTCGGGCGATGACAGACAGCACCGAGGTCTGGCCCAACGGACAACCGACGGTCGGCGACACCGCCGAACGTTCGCGACCGATCGAAGATGGGGACATCGAGTCGTTCACCGCGATCAGCGGTGACCGAAACCCGCTCCACTATGACGAAGCGGTGGCGGCGAGTACCTCGTTCGGCCGGATCGTGGTGCAGGGCGGCGTCACGACAGCGATTCTCAACGCGGTGGTCGCCGAGGAGCTGCCTGGACCGGGCACGGTCTTTCTCCATGTCGACTGGAACTTCCGAGCACCGGTCCGGCCCGGTGATGTCATCACCGGTCGAGTGGAGGTCGTCGAGGTGCGTTCCGACAAGCCGATCACCAGACTGAAGACCACGGTGGTGCGGGACGATGGCGTGGTGGCCGTCGACGGCGATGCGCTGTGCTACACGATGCCGCTCCTGAGCTGACCACAGTGGTCCCCGGTGTCGTGCCCGCCCGGCGCCCTGTCAGAGGGGTGGCTGTGGGTGGACGTCGAGGTGGTCGAGCACCTTGATCAAGAGAAGAGCAAGCTGCTCCTGCTCGGCACCGGTAAGGGCATCGAGCAGGTAGCCGCGAACGCCGGCGACGTGGGTCGCGGCGAGGCGACGATGGAGTTGCAGCCCTTCCGGTGTGAGGCTTGCGTAGACACCACGGCCATCTTCGGGGGAGCTGTGGCGAGCGACCAGCCCGGCCTTTTCCAGTCGGCTGACGCGGTGAGTGAGCCTGCTCGGCGAGAACAACGTCTGGTCGGCGAGCTCTCTCATGCGGAGCCGGTGCTCGGGAGCCTCGGCGAGGTTGGAAAGCACGTCGAAATCTGGCAGTGATACGCCGGTACGGGCCTTGAGCTGGCTGTCGAGACCTTCGAGAAGCTGAGTGCTGGTATGGAGCAGCGCTCGCCATGCTCGTTTCTCGCCGGTCGTGAGGAGCCGTGGCTTGGTGGACGTGGTGGACATAGCGGAGGTCACCTTACCAGAAAGTAGTTGAAATTTTGAGTATAATCAGATACAGTTGATTGAAACTTGAACGATAGGGAGGTCAAAGTCATGCAGGGATCCACAACCAGAGTGTTTTCGCAGCGAACCCGATCGACCAATCGTGGCGGAGAGGCTGGACTCGATGGTCTCTTGCGATCGCTAGTCGTAGCACTCGAGCAGCAGCGTGAGCTGCGATCGCTGGACAACCGTTGGGTTGAGCTTGCCGACGTGCAGGGCGAGCTCCACGAGCTGCGAGCAGCGCTCGCGGCAGAGCGGAAGAGACAAGTCGTTGCCGGCTCGGCGGGCGTGCCCGCGGCGAGCATCACCGAGCGCACTCAGCACCGGGAGGACGTTTGGAAAGAGAACCCTGGGCTCGAGCGGGCTTCATGAGGCCGCAACCGAAATGATGTTGGTTTGATAAGGTCGGGTCCCATGAAGATCTCCTTCAAGACCTCTCAGCAAGAGACGACCTGGAACGAGATCGCCGCTATCTGGCGACTCGCCGACGACATCGATATCTACCACGGCGGCTGGCTGTTCGACCACTTCTACCCACTGAATACCGAACCCACCGAGGATTGCTTCGAGGGATGGACGATCGCGGCTGGGCTTGGCAGCATCACGAACCGGCTCCGGCTGGGGCACATGGTCACGTCGAACACATACCGCCATCCCGCGGTCGCCGCCAACATGGTGGCAACGC
>CAXMPL010000161.1:0-5950 GCA_964195125.1 uncultured Kiloniellales bacterium
GCGGGTCCGTCCGGTTTCGTGTACGAGACCGCGTTCCTCCGTGGGAGCGACGTTTCAGCGACCGATCATGTCGAGTTCCACGGCGACCTCCCGGTGGCGATCCCGCTCAGCTCTCTGGACAACCTGCGCGGCTCGGTCCTCGACCTTTCAGGGAACGGCGGCGGTGTCGGTCTCGTCATCAGGAATCCCAACGCGCCAGCCAGCCCCGGTTTGGATTTCGGGGATGAGATCGAACTGACCGGTACTCCAGAGGACAAGGTCCGCCAACTCCTGGAGCAGCAAATCAATCCCGCCATCGCCTCCCACGGCGGCGTCGCCAGTGTGGTGTCGGTGGTCGGAGCAACCGCCAACCTCGAGCTCGGCGGCGGATGTCAGGGATGTGGATTGGCAGCGGTAACCCTGCGGCAGGGGATCGAGACGGCAATCCTCGGCGCCATCCCCGAGATCACCGAGGTCGTCGACGTCACCAACCACGATCTTGGCGAGAATCCGTACTTCTAGGCCGGCGTAGGCCGCGGGTCGGTGTCACGCCGACAGAGCCCGCGCTATGTTTGCGGAGCCTCTTTCTCGCTCTTTCCGTTCATCGTGGCTCGCAGGTCGGTCGCAGCTGCGATCGCACTGCGTCCGGCCTCGGCGCCGATATGGGGCAGCTGCGCCGAGCGCCGGGAATAGAACGATGGGCGACCGCCGTCAGGAGCCGGTGCCTGCGCATGCGAGTTGTTGACCTCGACGGTGAGGTCGTCGACTTGCACGGCTGCGGCAGGCTCCGGCTCCAGAGGCGGCGGGGGAGGCGGAGGGGACTGTTTCTGGTAAGGAGTGAGGAGTGGTTCGAGGAGCACACCACCGCCGTTTTCGGCCGAGTTATCGAGGGGCGGCTGCAACTCGATTTCGGTGGGTGTCGGCGAGTATTCGATCGTCGGAGGCGTCGATTCAGGTGACGCGGGTGTGAGCTGCTGTCCTTCGATCAACCCGGTTAGGGATCGAATTCCTATCTCGAGCCCGGTGAGTGTCGCCTGGAGCTCGACGATGCGGGCCTCCAGCTGGAGCTCCTCTGCTCGCAGCGACTCAATGGCGCCAGAGGCTGCGGGCTGCTCGGTCTTTTCGGCTTCGCTCCGTGCCTCGGCGACGACCGCCCCTGCCTCTTTCCTGGCCTCGGTGATCAGGTTGAATGCTTCTTTTCGAGCGTCGGCAATGATCTCATCCGATGGGTCGCCGACCTTGGGCCCGCCTCTGTCGTTAGCGATGGCGAGGGCCTGCTCTAGGGCAGCGATCTTGGCGACGGCGTCATCGACGACCGTCTCATGTGCCCGTTCCATGGCGGCGAGATCCGATTCGACAAGGGTGGGGTCGTAACCCTGTCGTACGGTGGGGTAGCGCTCGGCGGTTGGTCCGGTGCTCATGAATCCTCGGTACTCGCTTACCGACGACTTCCTCAACCCGCCTGTGCCCACGCTGAGTATATCAGTCGCCACACTAGGTGGTCAACTAGTTATTTTGGGGTCGCCTCGAGTAGTCATTTCGGCACCTAAGTCCGGCGAGTTGAGGGCGTCGATGTCTGCCAGGGCGTCCTCGATGTCGGCAAGGAAACTCTTCCGCTCGGAAAGGACAGGGGTCGGGTGGAGCAGTCCGCTGTTGTCCGCCAGGGCGATCCCGGCGTCGAAGAGTGCGAACGACAGCGATTCCGGTGTGGATATCTTTCCCTGCGCTTCGTACTGGCGGCCCAGATCGAGGGCCCGCTTCTGGATTTCGGACCGCGCAAGCTCCTCGCCGGAGTCGGCGCGCACCAGCACCTCGGCGACGAGTCGGTACGCCTCGATGAACGGCCGCAGCACCGCCGGGGTGGAATACGGCGCCAGCGCCGCGAGGACCACGCTGAGGTCGCCGCGCTCCAGACAGGAGACACCGTCTGGGCACTCCAGATGAAGCTCTTCGAGGATGGCGTCGCGGAACTTATCCCTGCTGTCGAAGAAGAAATCAAAACGGAGCAACGCCCGCCAGGCAAACGCTCGAGACAGGAACTCGTCGACTCCCGTCGACCCGTCCCGATCCATGCCGGCGACGGAGACCTCGACGATCGAGGAGTTGACGAAGAAGTGGATGATGGTGTTGCGGTAGTAAGCAGCGGTGAGATGCTGGTCCTGCTCGATGACGTATACGTCGTCTGCGGGACCCTTGATCCTCGACACCACGTCGTTTGCAACCAGCGCCCCGAGAGCGCTGCGCACCTCGTCGGCGGTGGTCAGCGAGAGCGGGACGGTTGTCGGCAGGTCGCGTTGTTCGACATAGGTCAGGTAGGGCTCGAGCACGGTCATGGTCTCGTCAACCGTGAGTCCGGCTGCTGACTGGCTCAGCAAGGCAAGGGTGACCAGGCTCACCGGTGTGATCGGTGTGGCGTCGTTGATCCGCTTGCTGACCTCGAAGGCGATCTTTGGGACGACCAGCCCGCCCTCTTCGGCGCTGAGGTCGACGCCTTGCCGGACGCTGGCGGAGAGTGAAATTGGGGTGCCAAACCGCAGGTAGATCGCCCCGTATTTGTGTCGTAGGCTGCTGATCGTCCGGACCAGCCAGGTGGCTCCCTCCTTTTCCTTGCCCAACCCTTGTTGTTCGGCGGCGTAAGAGGCGATATCGGAGATCTGGTCATAGGCGATCGATACCGGGATGAGCACGACATCGTCGACGAGACCGCGAATGTAGGCGTCGACAACATAGGAGAGAAGGCCGTACCGCGGCTCGCGCAGCTTGCCGGTTCGGGACCGTCCACCCTCGAGATACCACTCAAGAGGGAACCGTTTTTCCAACAGGTAATCGAGGTATTGGCGGAGGACGAACTTGTACGGCTCGTTGTCCTTGAACTCGCGGCGGATGAAGAAGATCCCGGATCGGCGAATCATCGGGCCTACCGGTAGAAAGTCCAGGTTGGTGCCACCTGCTGTGTGATTAGGCGGGAAGTCGTTCTCGTACAACGCGTACCGGAGGACCAGGTGATCGGCGTTGGATTTGTGCGAGGGCAGGAATACCAGCGAGTGATCCTGGCCCAGCTTGTACAGCTCCTGAAGCTTCTCGCTCGAGTAGTCCAGGTGGTGGTAACCCAGACTGATGATCCATCCCATGAGGCCGGTGACGGCGTCGATCACAAAAGGGGAATGCGTCGCTGCGATCTCCTTGAGGTAGCGCCCGGTACGCTGCCGCATCGTCTCAACCGACACGTCTTCGGCGTCGGCGAGCGTGGCGACGCCTTGCTGGAAGCCCCGGCTTCGAAAAAGGACCTCGCCGAGGAACTTGGGCACCTTGTACCGCGTCCCGCGTAGGGCACGCTCGGCGCGTTCCAAGGCCAGCCAGGCCTTGAGGGAGACGAAGTCCGCCAACGATGTTCCCTCTGCGGGTCCCCGCCCGCCGGGATCCTGCCACTGTGTTTCGAGCTGAGACCTGGGTGCCGGCTCACCCTGCACGATCTCGATTCGGTCGGGCGCAAAGCTGCGAACCCAGCGCTGGCGGACGAAGTTGGGGTCTCGCGGATCGCCAAGGGCGAGGATGTCCTTGAGCGTGACCCGGCGACGGCCGTCGCGCTCTTTGGCCAGCCATGCCACCCGCAGCGGGACGAGCAAGGGGTCGTCGCCCTCGGCGAGCCTGGCCTCGAGGTCGGGATCGGTCTTGGTCTGCTTGCCGTGCCGGCTGGTCGGGATGTATAGCGCGTCGGTCCGGACTCCGGCAGGTCGGTGTCGATTCATCCAGCCGTCGAGCAGCTCGCGCTCCACCCGCGAGTGTGCGTCGACGAGAAAGACGACGGGACCCCCATCATCGATTGGCCAGGCCGGCGCGTCGACGATCGGGCGATCCCACGGAGCCTTCATGGCTCCAGGCTACTGGTCGGTATTGTCGCCCTGGGCTGGGACCGCGCCCTTGGCTTTATCCATCATGTCCGAGGCGGCATCGCTGGTTGCCTTGGCCGCGTCCTTGCCGGCGTCGACAGCGGTGGAGGCCAGGTCGCTTGCCGAGTCGAAGAACTCGCCAAAGGCGGTGGAGACCTCATCCGGCACCATCCCTTTGAGCCAGGTCGCCGCTTCGATGGCGGCTTCTATGCCCTGTTCGATGGTGAGGGTGGTCTTCTCGGACAGGTCCCTTGCCAGCTCTTCGACGTTCATAGATGGTCCCTTTCTCGGGCCGATCAGGAAGTGTAGACCTACAGATTCTGGGCATTCGGAATACTGCGTCCCGTGGCGAGACATAGCCGGGATGGCTTATTGGCCAGACGGCGGGTGGAGGTTCGGTCAGGTGGTGCCGGAGGCAACCGCAGCGAGTCCCTGTGTGAACATCGTACGCAGGTTGGGGGTGGTGAGCAGTGGGTGGCTGTCCGGATACGGACCCTCTTCACCCAGTAGCTCGGATACGAGAACACCCCGCGCCAGGTCGTGAGTGCATGACCCCTCACACCCACCGTATGGGTCGTGTACCGGAGCGACTTGTGCTGTTGCCATACCCATGTATCGGCAGCAAGGGGCTCGACGATAAGCGATTGGTGACTAGTCCCAGCCCAATTCGTGGAGGCGTTCGTCGCCGATTCCCAGGTGATGAGCCACCTCGTGGAGCACAGTACGACGGATTTCGCCACGCAGTTCTGCATCGTCGAGACCGAGATCGAGGTGTGGTCGGTAGAAGATGACGATGCGATCGGGGACCTCGCCGAAGTAGTCGGTGCCCCGGTCAGCGAGGGAGACTCCTTCGTAGATTCCGAGCAACCCTTTCCCTTCTGGATCCTGATCCCCGGTTGGCTGATCCTCGATGACAACAGTGAGGTTGTCGATGCGATCGTGGACCCAGCGGGGAAGCTCGGCGAGGCTGTCGTCGACGGTGTGGGCGAAGGCGCGGCGGTCCATGGGCACCCATCGAGCCTAGGAGGGTGCATCGCTACACTCCTGCGGCCGGGCGCTTAGCTCAGCGGGAGAGCGCTGCCTTCACACGGCAGAGGTCACTGGTTCGATCCCAGTAGCGCCCACGACCAGAATCCCTTATGTCGTATGGGTTTACGGCGACCTCTCTTCTCGATTTTTCGGGCACGGAACCCGCCCGGGACGCGCATAGGACGCGATTTTCTGAGCATTCGGCCGTCGAAGGTAGTCACGAGACGGTTCGGATATGACCTGACCGGCATCTTTGCGACACCGATCCAGCCGGTTTGTTGAGGTTGCATTCTGCGACCGCGACGACGCAGCTAAGCGTGCCTCAACCCGTTCGGACTGTGCGGCTGATAGCGCACGCCGATGTGCCGTTCTCGCGCACTCGCTGAAGCGGGTGATATCACTCATATTCGCGGCCGCGACGACCGATCCTCAAACCAGTCCCCGTCGGGATCAGCCAGAAACCGGTGCCACCACTTCGATGCGGTGGCTCGTGACACGTTCAACTGTCGGGCAATCTCAGCCAGGGTCCACCCGGCGTGGCGACGTCGAACGATCTCTTGTCGGGCCCACACCGTGAGTCGAGCGTTACGGTGCATGACGAGCCTCCTCGTGGCTGGCGGTCGTCTCCCAACCACCACCATGCCACCAGGAGGCTCAACCCTCGACACCGTCAACAACGTGGGTGGTCAATACAGCTAGCTGGGCTCGACCGTAGATACAGCCGCGATCACCTCTAGCGCCCTCCGGATGGGAAAGTCTTTCCCGGTCGCGCCAATTGTCCACCTGACCCAATTGATCTCTCATCAAGCCGCAGCCAGGGTCGGCGCGTTGATGCGCTGGGGTGTAGATTCGGAGCTGGGGTGGATGAGAGCCCGACCGGGCTGAAGAACGGAGGCTGGCGTGCCGTTGTACGAAGAGACCGTCAACATCCTCGAGACCGAGCTTCTCCAAATCGAGGACGTGTTCCGCGGGCTTTCCGATGAAGAGTGGCAGGCTCCAACGAAGTTGGAGCCGCTCGACGAGGAAGAGCCCCATTGGACGGTGTTTGAGCT
>CAXMPL010000162.1:0-1619 GCA_964195125.1 uncultured Kiloniellales bacterium
TTTCGCGATGCTCAACACGCTCGCCTGGTGGATTCAACCCTCCCCGACCCGCAGCCTCCTGACTTCAGCGACGACGAGATCCGCGAGAGCATCGAGGCCAACCAGCTCCGACTGTTACGCGAACGCGGTGGCGACATGACGATCTTCTCGCCACGGGCGTCCGGCATGCAGCACCATGTCGGGGACGAGGCCATGGCGGGCGCATGGGCACGGGCCTGCAACGACCTGATCCACCGGGTGGTCCAGCTGTTCCCGAAGAACTTCGTCGGCGTGTGCCAACTCCCCCAGGTGCCTGGAGTGCCCATCGAGCGCTCGGTTGACGAACTCAGCCGCTGCATCGAGGAGCTGGGGTTCGTCGGCTGCAACTTGAACCCTGATCCGTCGGGCGGCCACTGGTCATCGCCTCCGCTGATCGACGAGGCCTGGTATCCACTCTACGAGCGCATGGTCGAGCTCGATGTCCCGGCAATGATCCACGTCTCGGCATCGGACAATCCCAGCTTCCATACCACCGGCGCGCACTACCTCAACGCAGACACAACCGCGTTCATGCAGCTCATCCAGGGTGATCTCTTCGCCGAATTCCCCAGCCTGCGTTTTGTCATACCGCACGGCGGCGGGGCGGTGCCGTACCACTGGGGTCGATACCGTGGCCTCGCCGAAGGGCTTGATCGCCCGCCCCTCGCCGAGCACGTGATGGGCAACGTTTTCTTCGACACCTGCGTGTATCACCAGCCGGGCATCGATCTGTTGTTTCGCGTCGTCGACGTCGACAACATCCTTTTCGGCTCGGAGATGATCGGTGCAGTGACAAGCATCGACCCTGAGACCGGGTTCCATTTCGACGATACGAAGCGCTATATCGACCAGCTCGACCTACCCGAGTCCGACCAGCGCCAGGTCTTCGAGCTGAACGCCCGACGCGTCTATCCGCGCCTCGATGCTGCCCTCGAAGCTCAGGGCCTGTAGTCCGCCCAAAAGGACCGTGCCGTGAGCAAAGTCGAGGCCCTCTGTTTGCGGCTCTGAGCTGCGGGTTTCGTATCAGTCGCCAGCGCTTCGCCGAGGAGATAGGGTCGGGCCGACCCAGGGACGAGGCATCGCCCGTGTACGACATCGACGACCTCCAGAATCAGGCCAAGGCTGTCATGGACCGTGCCGCGTTCGACTACTTCGCGGGGGGTGCGGGCGAAGAGATCACCGTCAGCGAGAACGTCACAGCCTGGGCCTCGATCCGCCTCCATCCTCACGTTCTGCGCGACGTATCTCACGTGTCGACGGCGACAACACTGTTGGGCTCGGAGTTGCGCACCCCGGTGCTGGTGCCCCCCTTGGGTTACATGCGTTTGGCGCATGATCGCGGCGAAGTGGCGATGGCCGAAGGAGCGGCCGCCGCCGGCGCCGTGATGTGCGTCTCCACCATGGCGACGATATCCCTAGAGGAGGTTGCCGCGGCCGAGCCCAAATTCCCTCGATGGTTTCAGATCTATGTCCATACGGATCGTGATCTGACCAAGGACCTCGTCGAGCGGGCCCGCGACGCCGGCTACGCGGCGCTGGTGTTCACGGTCGACCTTCCTGTGCTATCTCAACGCAAGCGAGACGTTCGTAACCAGTTCGAC
>CAXMPL010000163.1:0-1564 GCA_964195125.1 uncultured Kiloniellales bacterium
GGGAAACAAGACAGGATGCCAGGACTGAACGCCCTGATGCCCTGACCCACCAAGGTCCGAGGCGTCGGCCCGCCCAGCGCCGGGCAGCCTGGCTGATGCGGGTCCGTCCCGGGCAGCCCTTCTAGTCATTTGGTTGTTGGCGGACCTACTTCTGGTTGACGACCTCCATCCTCATGCCTGCCTCGTAGTGGCCTGGGATCAAGCAGACGACCCAGCCGGACTCATCGTCGAATGTCACCGTCAGTTCGCCGGTCTCGCCTGGAGCCAGGCTCAGCTTCTCGGCCGTGTCGACGTCTTCCACGCCTTCGTGGTGCTCGTGGTGGCCCCTTCGACGTTCCCCGCGATGGCGGCATCGTTCGACAGCTCGAACTCGTGCTCGGCAACGCCGTCGTTTGTCACGACGAACCTCACCGTCTCACCTTGCTCGACCTCGACCACCGCAGGGCTGAAGGAGAACTCGGACATCGTGACCGCCACGACCCGAATGTCGTCGCCCCCGACGTCGGTTGGGAAGTCATCGACGGCAGTCCCGCACGCCGCTGCGACCAACGCTGCTGCAATAGCGAGTGTCAGGGTCTTCTTCATGGGCTTCCTCCTTGTGAATCGTTTCTCAAGTTTCCTGTGCATTTAACGGGAACTGGGTGACGCACCACTAGGGCCGAAAGACCCCTCCCCACCTCGGGCCTTGGCGTAGATGATCGCGAGACATGGAGAAACCTCAGCAGTGAAGCCCTGCGGGGTGATAGGAGGAGGGTCGGGGTGATAGGAGGCGGGTTCACTCGGCAGGGCGAAGAGGATCGCCTGTTTCGCATCTTGGCGCTTCTCACAAGCTCCATATAGACGAAATGCCGCGCCGTTAGACAAAGGGAGCAATCAGGGCCGAGTCCTGACCGCCGCCGACCGTCATGTGATGGGCGAGGCGGTGTTGGTGGGCAACAGCTAAGCGTTGTCGGGCTGAAGCCGACGATCGCAGGGCCGTCGAATGTTGTTCCTAGTGCTGTCCTAGTGCTGTCTCGAACCCGGTTTAGCTCTGCATCCCTCGGGTGCGAGGCAAATCACGCCGCCCGTACGAGTGTCCTACGACAGTGCTCACAGGCGGCGATAGGACAACGCTCGACGGTCTCCACCACGATGCCGGCGTCGGCGAACCACGCTTCGAGCGCCGTGTCGTTGCTGATGTCTGGTGTCTTTCGTCTCATCATGCCAACACCGTATCTGTTGGGTGTGACACGTTTGAGTTGCAAGTCAGAAGTCGCGAGTCGCGAGTCGCGAGTACCGAGTACCAACTACCAAGTGCCGGCCTAGCATCGGTTGATGCCGAGGCAGCGCGTCACTTCAGGCTCGCCCTGGGAAGAGCGTTATGGGTTCTCGCGAGGAGTCCGCATCGGAGACCGTGCGGAGATCGCAGGGACCGCGCAGATTCCGCCGGTGGGCGAGACGGTTGCCGTGACCGCCTATGCGCAGATGCGGCGGTGCGGAGAAATCGCCATCGCCGCGCTGAGCGAGCTGGGGGCAGCCACCGCCGACGTTGTGCGTACCCGGATGTACATCACCGACGCCGCCG
>CAXMPL010000164.1:0-3847 GCA_964195125.1 uncultured Kiloniellales bacterium
ATCCGACCGAGGCTTCTATGCCTTCCGGCGCCGCATATACCAGCTCGTACTCGCCGCGTCGCATCCGTTCGACCCGGTTTCTTCTCTCCTCGGGCTCGAGGCTCGAATTGAGGAACGTTGCCCGCACGCCAAACTCGGTGAGTGCGTCCACCTGGTCCTTCATCAGCGCGATGAGGGGGGATACGACAAGCGTTGTCCCACCGAGCACCCTGGCGACGAGCTGGTAGGTGAGCGACTTGCCGGCGCCGGTCGGCATGATCCCGATGCAATCCCGCCCCGCCAGGACGGCCTCGATTATGTCGCGTTGTCCCTGACGGAATGACGAGTAGCCGAACGTGTCGCCCAGCTCCCTGTCAACCGCAGCCATTCGAGCTTCGGAGATGTCTGCTGCCAGCTCCTGGAGGGAGGCGACGTCCTCTGGCGAGAAATCGTCGGGTCTGGTGCGCCAAATATCCCGAAGCTCGGCGAGCAGACCGGCGCCCTGATCGATGTGGTCTTGTGCGATGAGTGATCGAAGCCGGTCGATGCCGTCTGGCACTTTGGTGGCTTCTCGCTGTTCGGTCACGGTCCGGAAGGTACCGCCACAGGCGCGAAAAACCGATTGCCTGGGTACTCGCTTGCTCGATAGCCCATGGTCCCCGGTATGGTTCCGCTTGCCGCACCGGGTGGAGGCCAGCGCATCGTCGCTTCCCCGGTGGTAACACGGCCGAGTTTCTCACCGGTTGGACCGCCTCTTCGGCCGACTCTCGATCCTATTGGCAATGGAAGCCACACGGTCGAGCAAGAGATCGGCACATTCAACGATGTCCCCACAGGGACCAGGAGTTTCATCATGACCACGTTCGCCCAGCTCGGGCTACCCGACCGGCTCGTCCGCGCCCTCACCAAACAAGGCGTCGTCGAGCCCTTTCCCGTCCAAGCAGCCACCATCCCCGACGTCCTTGCCGGCAAGGACGTGTCCGGCAAGGCCCCGACCGGTTCCGGCAAGACCCTCGCCTTCGGGCTCCCCCTGCTCGCCAAGGTAGACAAGGCGAAGAGCCGTCACCCCCGAGCCTTGATCCTGGCTCCCACCAGGGAACTTGCCGAGCAGATAAGACATGAGCTTTCTCCGCTCGCCATTGCAGCGGACCGCACCGTGCTTGCCGTCTACGGCGGCGTCGGATATGGGCCGCAGAAGGGCGGATTGCGCAAGGGAGTCGACGTTCTGGTGGCCACTCCCGGACGGCTCGAGGACCTCATCGAGCAGCGATCTGTCGACCTGAGCCGGGTAGACATCGTCGTCGTCGACGAAGCCGACCGGATGGCCGATATGGGATTCCTACCCGCGGTGCGACGAATCCTCGACCGCACCAATCGGCGCCGACAGACCCTGTTGTTCTCAGCGACCCTCGATGGCGATGTGGCGGTGCTGAGCCGCGCCTACCAGCGAGACCCCGTCCGCCATGAGACGGGGACGGTGGACGCGGAAACGATCGATGCCAGGCACCACTTCTGGCTGGTGCAGCACCATGACCGGGTTCAGCACACAGCGGACCTGGTCGAGGCGGCTGGCCGCTCCATCGTGTTCACCCGTACCCGCCACGGTGCCGACCGACTCGCCAAGCAGCTCAAGAAGCTGGGGGTCGGTGCGGTTGCCATGCACGGCGGACGGTCCCAGAACCAACGAACCCGGGCTCTGCAGGCGTTCTCGTCCGGCCGCGCCCAGGCACTGATCGCAACCGACGTGGCCGCGAGGGGCATCCATATCGATGCGGTCGCGTCTGTGATCCACTTCGATCCCCCAGGCGACCACAAGGACTACCTGCACCGGTCGGGACGCACTGCTCGGGCCGGTGCCACCGGAACGGTGGTCAGCTTGGTGACCGGAGACCAGCAACGGGCCGTCCGCCGGATGCAGCACGATCTCGACCTGCGAGCACCGATCGAGACGCCTCGACTCGACATGCTCCACGACGGTGGGCACCGGATCGGTGGCCCCGCTAGCGAGAGATCAGGGCGAAAGGCCAATTCCAGGCCGCCGATGGAACGCTCCAAGCCGCAACCGCGTCATGCCGCCGACGGTGGGCAGAGCGTCTACGTGGCGAACCTGCCGTTTGGAGCCACCGCCGAAGACATCCAGGGTCTGTTTGGCCGCTACGGCGAGGTTCACCAGGCCACGATCATCACCGACCGGCGAACCGGGCGCTCCAAGGGGTTCGGTTTCGTCGACATGCCGAGGCCGGCCGCCCGTACCGCGGTCGAAGCATTGCATGGGTGGAAGCTCGACGGACGCGACCTGACGGTCAGCTTCGCCAGGCCGAGGCGCTCTCGCCGCTGAGGCCGCTGAGCCCGCCCCGCGACACGAGCCGGTTGGACTGGACCCCGTCTGCAACCTGCCGGCGCCATCGCACCTGGTGTGTGTTGCGCCCAGATGATCCAACCGCGGCGCTGACCTGGTTTGCGGCGCCCAGTATCTGCCATGGCGAGCCGTTCCCAACCTCTGTAGGTTTGGCTCATTGGCGAATCGGGGCTGTGCTCGTTGGGCCTCCGACACGGAGAGGGAATGATGGCATCAACAGAATCCGTGGCGTCTACGGACGCCGGAGATATCGTTCACAGAGACCTCGGGCCCCTGCCCGGGTTTCTCAAGCCGGTGGTCGATTGGGTCGCTCGATTGGATGCGACGGTGCACATCAAGCTGCTCGTCGGTTTCCTCTCGATCGCCGTCCTGCTCGTGGCGCTCGGGGTGTTCAGCATTGCGGTGCTCAACGGGGTGGATCGCCAGGTGGACAAACTCACCGTCCTGCACAACCAGAGCGACAGCGCTCGTCAGATGATCTACAGGGTCACCGCGCAGAGCCACTTCAGGGCGATGGCCCTGCTCACCGAGGTCGATGCGTGGGACGACAAGATCTACACCGCCAAGGACGATTTTGCCTCTAGTCTCACTGCGGTGCGGGCCATGGGTGTTTCCAGCTCCGACAATGTCCTGGACGAGCTGGAGGCCGTCAACACCCGGTTTGACGCCGAGAGCCAGAACGTTTCCGAGGTCTACTTCTCGGGCAATCTCGACCGCGCCGAAGATCTGCACCTCCAGGTCGAGCACGAGACGTCCCACGAACTCGAGACCCAGCTCAACGCGCTCATCGCCGACGCCAACGATCTAGCGATGGATGAGGTGCGGATCTTCGATGGCCGTCGACGTCTGTTGACCTTCGCCGTCGCCGCCTTCTCCCTCACCAGCCTCGGGGTGGCGCTCCTGCTGGGGGCGGTGCTGTCGTGGTCCTTGATCCGCCCGGTGCGAAGGGTCGACCGTGCGCTCCAGCTGATTGCAGACGGGGACTTCGAGCAGCGTGTCGAGGTACCGAACCGGGACGAGTTCGGCAACCTCACCACCAATCTCAACAAAACCACGGCTCAGCTCGGCTCGCTGTACAACGACCTGGAATCGCTGAACACCGATCTGCAGGAAACCGTGCAACGCAAGGTCTTGGAGTTGCACCGCGCCGCCAGGCTGCGGAGGTACGTGTCGCCGCAGCTCGCCGATTCGATCCTTGCCGGCGACACCGAGGTTGATCTGGGATCGAGCAGGAAGTATCTCACCGTCTTCCAGTCGGATATCCGCGGATTCACCGAGATGGCGGAACGGATGGAGCCGGAGCATCTCGTCGACGAGTTGAACGACTATCTCACCGAGATGACGGACATTGTGTTCCGCTACGGCGGAACGCTCGACAAGTACATCGGTGATGCGATCCTCGTCTTCTTCGGCGACCCCGTTCCTCAGGAGGATCAGGCGGAGCGTGCGGTGACGATGGCCCTGGAGATGCAGGACCGCGTCGAGGAGCTCGGAGACCATTGGACGGAG
>CAXMPL010000165.1:0-6056 GCA_964195125.1 uncultured Kiloniellales bacterium
GATCCTCGAAGCACAGGCCATCGAAGCCGGCATCCTCGATCGGGCACAAACGACCGCAGAAAACTTCCTGACCGGGTTCTTCACCAGCCTGGGGTACACCGACGTGGTAATCGAAACCGTCGATTTCCCGTAGAAGCCTGCCGGCCTCCGGTGTCCGGAATCCGGCTTTCGGCCTTCGGCTATTCGTCTCCGCCGGTCCGGTCCACATCTCTGAACCTTCGGTGATCGCTCTTCGGAGTCGTCGTGGGTCTTGCTGGTGGCCGGTGACCGGTGGCTGGTGTGCCGAGACTGGTGGCTGGTAACTCTTTCCAAGCTCGCGGAAACTCCTCGCAGCTGACTAGTCATCGCTCTATGGTGCGGCTGCGGCATTGTTCTCCGGAGCAATGGGGGGCTGCAAGGCAGTCCAGTAGGAAGGCAGAACATGCGATCGCGGCACGATCGTTTGCTCGATATGGCTGCGCGCGGCATCAGCCTCGCGGTCGAGCTCGGCGTCATTCACCGCTACGTCGAGGACGACGAGCTGGACGGTTCAACCATCACACTCGATGGCCTCAGCCTGGTGGACTTCAGCTCGTGCTCGTACCTCGGCCTCAACCACGATCCGCGACTCAAGGCGGGAGCAATCGATGCGATAACGAAGTACGGAACGAGCTATTCCTCATCTCCGACCTACACCGCCATTCCGCTGTACGAAACACTCAGGGAACGACTGCGGCAGATGACGGGCGGCGCGGTCGCCATCACTCAGACCACGACGCTGGCGCACCTGGCGGCACTGCCGTCCCTGGTCGGGCCGGACGATCTTGCCCTGGTCGATGCCCAGACCCACGACTCGGTTCACCTGGCGACGAACAACCTTCGTGGCAACGGTGTGACGGTGGAGTCGGTCCCGCACCGAGACGTGGTATTCCTCGCCCACCGGCTGGCGGAAGTCGCACGGCAGTACAACAAGGTCTGGTATCTGGCCGATGGTGTCTACTCCATGTACGGCGACAGCGCACCCGTCGAGGATGTGGCGGCTCTGCAGGCCATCTATGCAAACCTGTATGTCTACTACGACGATGCTCACGGATTTGGGTGGGCCGGCGAGCACGGCCGCGGCCATGTCCTATCCCGGGTGCCGCTGAATGATCGGATGATCGTCGCCGCCGGCTTGAGCAAAGCATTCGCCGCGCTTGGGGCGGTGCTCATTTTTGGAGATGAAGAGCTGGCACGCCGGGTTCGGCTCGTGGGTGGGCCGCTGACCTTCTCTGGCCCCATCCCTCCGCCCGATTTGGGTTCGGCGGTCGCGTCCGCCGGCATTCATCTCTCGGCTGAGCACGAGGAGCTACAGGCGCGGCTCAGCTCGGACATCGAGTTCATGCGCTCCGAGCTGGTGCGTCTTGGGTTGCCCGTGGTTTCGATGGAGGCAACCCCCATCTGGTTCGTCAGAGTTGGGTCAACCGCCCAGTGCGCCGAGATGATCTGCCGGCTCATGGCCGACGGCTACTACCTCAGTATCGCCGCCTACCCGGCGGTCCCCGTCGGTCAGGGTGGCGTTCGCTTCAACCAGTCGCTCCACCACAACCGGGAGCAGCTCACCGATCTTCTCGAAGCTCTCTCCCATCACCTGCCCGAGGTCGGCGCCGAGCCGCACATCGTCATCGACCTGCGCGACGAAGCGTTGGCGTCCCTCGAAGAAGACGACTCCGATGGTGCAGCAACCGACGCTGGCCATCGCCGTTCCCGGCCCGCCCACCGGCCCTGATATCGCTACACCCGTTACCAAATCGCACCGATAACAATCAGATGCGTTTGACGGACGTACCGCGCGCCGGGCTCGCGGGTGCGAGAGCCCGATTCCCCCGGTTCGCGCTCGTCGTCTTCCTGGTGATTGCTATCGCCATCGTTGTAGTAGCCGTGGGGGACGCCGAGACCAGCGCGGCTGTGGGATCCGTGGGGGTTTTCGCCGGCCTCACCACTGCGGGGTTTGTCTTCATACACAAGGCCCTCAAGGTCGACCAGGACGAACGCCGGGCGTGGACTCTGGTTGGCATCGGGTTGATCATCGCCGCGATGGGCCTCGTGGTGCTGGCCCTGCAGGTCACCATTACCGGAGACGCACCTACGTTTGGCCCAATCGACCTGTTCTTCCTGGCCGGGTACGGCTTGACCATCATCGGGTTCGCCTTGTTACCCCACAGCGCCGGCCATCCACTACAGCGGGCGCGTATCGTCCTCGACGGCCTCATCGGGGCCATCTCGATCGCCGCCCTGTTCTGGGTGTTGGTCCTCAGCGGCATCGTCACCGGGCTCGCCCAGGCTCCGATCTGGGAGCGTGTGATCGGTTCCATGTACCCGATCTTGGACCTCGGCGTAGTTGTAGTCGTCATGATCGCGATCGTACGGCGGTCCAGCTATCGATTCGATCCCAGGCTGGTGTTGTTCGCTCTCGCCATGTTGCTGCAGACCGTTGGCGACGTGAGCTTCCTCTTCTCGGGAGTGGGGAACAGCTTTGCCGAAGCCGAGCCGCTGTACGTGGTGTTCTTGCTGGCGGCCGCCGCATTTTTGGCGACTGCACTCATCGTCGATATCAAACCTGAGCCGAGACACTACGCCGACCGGACCACACCGCTGTGGTCGGTGTTGGCGCCGTATACCGCAGCCATCGCCATGCTCTTCGTTTTGGTCAGCCGCATGGCCGATTCCAACCTCGACACCGGTGACCGCCTGCTGCTGACCGCAACCTTCCTGGTTGCGATCCTTGTCATCATCCGACAGGCCCTCGCCATTCGTGAGAACCGGGTCTTGATCGAGCAACAACGGACCGACCTCGTCTCCTCGATCTCCCATGAGCTGCGGACGCCGTTGACCGCCATGCTCGGGTTTCTGTCGATCCTGCATTACAACGAGGTCAACGGGCCGGGGGAGCGCGCCGAGTTGATCGAGGTCGTCCACCATCAGGCGAACTACCTGGCCAGGATCGTGCAGGATCTGCTGCTGCTCGCCGATGGAGATCCGACTGGTATGTCGTTGACCATCAGCGAGGTCAACGTCGGCGGCACCATCTCGCATGCCCTCAATGCCACCTCCATCGACCACGATTGCGTTGTGGTCGACGTGCCGAAGAGGCTGATCGCCCACGTCGACGCCGAGCGCCTCGAGCAGATTCTCGTCAACCTGATCACCAACGCCGATCGCTATGGCGGGAACGCATGCCTGATCAAGGCGTTCGCCCACGGAGGGGCCCTCGTCGTCGAGGTCCATGACTCCGGCCCTGGTGTACCCAAAAAGCACGAATTGGTGATCTGGGAGCGGTTCGAACGCGGTCCCAACCGCTACAACAGCTTGGTCCCTGGCACAGGCATCGGTCTCGCCGTGGTGAGGGCCATCGTCGAAGCCCACGGCGGCAAGGCGGGTTACCGGCGCTCCGACCAGCTCGGTGGCGGTTGCTTCTGGGTCGAGCTGCCCGGGCGCATCGATACCGAAAAGGAGCCGGCACGGATCGATCTCCGAAGCCCAACCGTGGTGAACTGAGAAGCAAGTGACCAGTTGTCAGTTACCAGTCGCCAGTCACGACTGAACCACGACACGATTACTGGGAACTGGGAGCTGCCAAACAAGGCCTACGGTACACCGGCCCCGGTATCGATCCTGCTAGGCCAGAAACTTGAGCATAAACATGTCAGATCTGTCTGGTGACCCACAGGCGGCCGACCGGAAGGAGCGAAGGTGACGTTCGCCGAACGCGGCGGCTGGTGGGTGGTTGGGCAGATGGCGCTGTTGGGCCTCTATGCGTTGGGGTTGCTCGGCACCGATTCTGTGACCGAGGGGCTCGCACTCGGCTTTGCCCAGGGGAGCGGGTTGGCGCTGATGGTTGTGGCCATTGTGATCGGGGTGTGGTCGCTTGGCCTCATCCGACGGTCACTCTCCCTATTCCCTGCGCCCACCAGCGACTCCATGTTGGTGCGGAGGGGGCCATTCCGCCTGGTTCGGCATCCGATCTATCTGGCCGTTGTGCTCGGCACGATCGGGGTAGCGCTTGTTGCGCTGAACCCCGCCGCGCTCGTGGTCGCCCTGGTCTTTGTCCCCTTCTTCATGGCAAAGTCCGGTCATGAGGAGGATCTGTTGATGGAACGGTTCCCCGAGTACCGCGAGTACCGCTCCACGGTCTCGTACCGCCTGATCCCATGGGTTCTTTAGGGAATACGCATGACGTATTGCGTATTACGTATTACGACCGGATCGCGGATCCGTGATACGGAGTACCGCTACCCGCAAGGGCGAGGAACCAAGGGCGAGGAACGCAGAGGATGAACCGTGGCTAAGGCAATTTGGAACGGGACGGTCATTGCAGAGAGCGATGACACCATCGTCGTTGAAGGCAACCATTACTTCCCACCCGAGTCGGTGAACCAGGACTACCTGGCAGAGAGCACGGCCCACACCGTTTGCCCGTGGAAGGGTCTCGCCTCGTATTACGACGTTGCGGTCGACGGCGACGTGAACCCGGAAGCCGCCTGGTACTACCCGACCACGAGTCAGGCAGCGGAACAAATCACCGGCTACGTCGCCTTCTGGCGCGGCGTTCGCGTGGAAAGCTGAAGGTCTCCGCCTCGTATCTCGAGCATGTCCCTGTTGCGTGAGGCTCTGGGTACTCCGTGGTGCGTTGATACGTAAAACGTGAGATAGGCTGGTTTACCCCGTGGAGGCGCATGCACCCGCTCAGGATCGTTGAGACCGACCGCGACGGTTTCGACCAAACAGTGGTCGAGCTATGGCGAGGAGACGAGTTCGTCGGCATGGTCTTCTGGGATGGGTCGGTACCGGTGGTCCAGATCTACCCGGCCGGCGACGACGTTCATGATCTCGAAATGAACGATCTCCTCCGTGTGCTCGACACCGCGCAGCGGATCGTGGACCCGCTTGCCTTCGACGAGGTGGAGGGCTTCGTCGGACTCAGCGGCGCAGGGGATGACTGGAACGACGAGGACCCGTCTACGACCGTTCTTGTCACCGAGTTCGACCCGCAAGCTGTCCATCGATCCGAGGACGGAGAGGGCTTCTTTCCGGTCGCCGCGGCCGCGGCGTTCATCCGCAAGTGCGAGGAGCTTGGGCTGGCGGTAGTCGAGATGGAAGGGTTCGATCTGGTTCGGGGACGGCCGAAGGGCCGCCCCGGCTTGGAGCTCATGGCCCGCCCACAGGAGGCGGCGTCGTTTGCTGAATTCCGCATCCAAGCCAACGACACCGCCGCCTCCACGCTGGCCAAATGGCCGGTTCGCCAGTCGATGGTCATCGCGTTCGTGATCCAGCAGCCCGATGGCGAGACGATTGTGGTTTAGTACCAAGAGGATCAGCGGATAGGGCACAATCCCGCCACGATCTGAGAACAGCTATCCGCTGATCCGGGGCCCGAGCGGCCCGCCGCGTAGCGGCAAGAGCGGGAAGCAATGCACTCGGACTGTCGAGACGGTCGATGACCTATCCGCGCGTCTTCCAAGTACCAAGTACCAAGTACCGACAGACTTGGTGAGTCAGGCCGATCCTCGCTTGCGACTTGCGACCCCTGACTTGCGACGTATGACCCCTGACTTGCGACTTCCCCACCAAGTACCCTGCTGACCGATCTCTGACCGAAAGGAGCTCCCTACTTGCCGACGTACCGAGCCGACCTGGGGGCGATTCCCTCGTATAGCCCAGGAAAGCCCATCGCCGAGGTATCGCGCGAGCTCGGCCTCACCAACATCGCCAAGCTGGCATCCAACGAATCGCCCAGAGAGCCTTTCCCCGAGGTTGTAGCGGCGATCTCCGCTGCTGCGACCGATGTGAATCGCTATCCAGAAAACTCCGGGTACTACTTGGTCAATGCCCTTGCGGAGCGGCACGGAGTCGATCCGAAGCAGGTGTGGCTCGGCGCCGGATCGACCCAGCTCCTCAGTTGTATCGCCTTGTCTGTGGGCGGGCCGGGAACCAGCGCGCTCTTCGCCCGCCCGTCCTTCGTCATGTACGCCATCGCCTCTCTGGTCGCAGGCAGCGGGCCGATCGAGGTGCCGCTGGACGAGGATTGGCGCCACGAC
>CAXMPL010000166.1:0-1814 GCA_964195125.1 uncultured Kiloniellales bacterium
TGGCGAGGGCCTACGGGCCGACCGAACTCTGAGAGGGCATCTGCGCGTGCGGAATGAGTATTTCGGCGACTACATAACGGTTGCCATCTTCCTGCTTGCCGGTGCCCTCATCGTCGGCGGCGGCATCATCACCGCCCGACTCGTCGCCCCGTCTCGCCCAAGTGTGCTCAAGTCGACCGCCTATGAATCAGGCATCGAGCCGATCGGCGGAGGGTGGAACCAGAGCCACATCCGCTACTACATCTTTGCCCTGCTGTTTCTGATCTTCGACGTTGAGGCGGTGTTCGTCTTCCCATGGGCGGTCAACCTGGACGCCTTCGCCGAAGCCGGGCAGGGGGTGCAGATCTACTTCGAGATGGTCGCCTTCGTGCTGATCCTGCTGCTTGGCCTCATTTATGCGATCAGGAAAGGAGTACTTCGTTGGGAGTAATCGAGCGCTTTGGTGCACCAAAACCGGTGTCGTGGCTCCTCAATTGGTCTCGTAAGTACTCGTTGTGGTATTTCCAGTTCGGGCTGGCGTGTTGCGCTATCGAGGTGATGGCCGTTTCCAGCCCTCGCTACGACTTCATGCGGTTCGGCATCGTGCCGCTCCCCGCCTCACCGCGCCAGTCCGACCTGATGGTCGTCGCCGGGACCGTCACCGACAAGATGGCACCGGCGATCAAGCGCCTCTACGAGCAGATGCCGGATCCCAAGTACGTCATCTCCATGGGCTCGTGCTCCAACACCGGCGGACCGTATTGGGATTCGTATTCGGTCACCAAGGGTGTCGATCAGATCATTCCGGTCGACGTCTACGTCCCGGGATGCCCGCCGCGTCCCGAGGCGCTGCTCGAGGGCATCATCCTGCTTCAACAGCAGATCGCGAACGAAGATGTCCAAGAGAAATGGAGCCGGGTTGACCCCCAACCAGCCTGAACCCACGATGACACGGGAAGATTGGGCCGAAGGCGTCGCCGATCGCCTCGGCGGCGAAGCCGTCTTCGAATTCGACACAGCGCGGATCTATGTCGATCGAGAGAAATGGCTGTCCACCATCCGACGCGCCAGAGATGAGGAGGGCCTCAATTTCTTTTCCTGGCTCACCGGCATCGACTGGTCCAAGGAAGTCGAAGTCGGCGAGGGTGTCGAGGACGCTGATGCACTCGACGAGCGGTTCGAGGTGATGTGCCGTCTGTCCTCAGTGGAGGATTCCAAAGCCGCCCACTTCGTGGCGCGGCTGCCAAAGGAGGACGCCGTCATCGACTCTCTCGTGCCGTTGTTTGCCGGCGCCGAATGGCACGAACGCGAAGCCTATGACATGTTCGGCATCGATTTTCGGGGCAACCCGAACCTGGTGAACATCTACCTACCCGACCAGTTCGTCGGTCATCCGCTGCTCAAGTCCTTCCCTCTGCTGACCCGAGAGGTGAAGCCGTGGCCAGGCAAGGTGGACGTCGAAGGCATGCCGGGAGCCGACGAAGAAGAGGGGGACGGCGCGTGATATCCCTCTGGCTAGTCGACAGTCGCGAGTCGCGGGTCGCGGGTGAAGAAAGCCCCGTCCGTCGGCGGCTTCGCCGCCGCCACCTCCCCCTAGGGGGGAGGAAACGGGCATCGACAGGCGACTCGCGACCTCAGCCTGCCGACTCTCCTGCTCGGGACTCGCGACTCGCGACTCGCGACTCTTCGCTCCCAGAGGGAGCGAAGACATGACCGACATTGCCATGATGCACCGGTCCGAGGTGGCGGTCTCGGTGGAGATCGAGACCCCGGAGATGACGCTCAACATCGGGCCTCAGCATCCATCGACCCATGGCGTGCTCCGTTTGATCGCC